>WRGV01000176.1 GCA_009787035.1 Propionibacteriaceae bacterium
CCGGCGGGTCAGCGTCGTGGCGGCGCTGATGTTCCTGGCGCTGCTGATCAACATCACGGTGGCGTACTTCGTGCGCGATCCGGGGCTGTTGGACGACCCGAACAACCAGCGGGTGCTGCAGGCGCAGTTCTCGCAGCCGCGCGGGGCGATCCTGGTGGGCAACACGCCGATCGTGTCGACGCAGCCGAGCACCGGCACGTTCGCCTACCAGCGCGTCTACGCCAACGGCCCGCTGTATGCGCCGGTGACGGGCTACTACTCCTATATTTACGGCCGCAGCAAGCTGGAGCAGACGTACAACCAGCAGCTGACGGGCCAGGACAGCCCGGGCCTGGTGGACAAGATCCTCGCCTCGCTGACCAACAAGCCCCCGGCCGGCGACAGCATCCAGACGACGCTGAACGCGAAGGCGCAGCAGGCCGCCTGGGACGGCCTGGCCAACCGCAAGGGCGCGGCCGTGGCGGTCGACTACACGACGGGGGCGATCCTGGCGTACGTGAGCTCGCCGGGCTTCGATCCGGCGCCGCTGTCCAGCGCGAACATGAACACCGAGCAGGCGGCCTGGAAGGCGGGCCTGGCCGACGCGGACGATCCGATGGCCGACCGCGCGGGGCAGGAGATCTACCCGCCGGGCAGCACGTTCAAGCTTGTCACGGCCGCGGCGGCGCTGCAGAACGGCTGGCAGACGTCGCAGCTGGTGGCGGCGCCGTCCGAACTGGTGCTGCCGGGCACCGACACCAAGCTGCCGAACGACACGTACTGCGGCGGCGCGCAGATCACGATGCAGCAGGCGCTGGACGTGTCGTGCAACACGGCGTTCGCCAACATCGGCTTGAGCGTCGGGCAGGAGAAGCTGTCCGCGCAGGCGAAGGCGTTCGGCTTCGGCACGAGCTTCGGCGGCGACGTCAACTCGGTGCCGAGCGTGTTCCCGTCCAACCTCAACCAGTCGCAGGTGGCGATGAGCGCGATCGGGCAGTACGACGTGGCGGCGACGCCGCTGCAGATGGCGATGGTTGCGGCGGCGATCGCCAATGACGGGGTCGAGATGCAGCCGTATTTCGTGTCCGAGGTGCGCGGACCCGACCTGTCGATCATCAGCCAGCACGTGCCGGCGAAGTTCGGCCAGCCGATCAGCCCGGTGACGGCCGCGACGCTGCAGGACATGATGGTGTCGGTCGTCACCCAGGGCACCGGCACGCAGGCGCAGGTGCCGGGCCTGCGCGTGGGCGGCAAGTCGGGCACCGCGCAGTCTGACCCGAGTCGTCCAGACTATGCGTGGTTCACGGGCTTCGCGGCCGACCCGCACGTGGCCATCTGCGTCTTCGTCGAGGACGCGGGCGTGGCCAACAGCGAGATCGGCGGTTCGCGCACCGCTGGGCCGATTTTTAAGCAGATCTTAGAAGCGTTGCGGTGAGCGGAGGTGGCGATGCTTGGCCCGACCTGGCATGATGACAAAGAATGTGCGCAGCGCGTGGGGGCCGCGGCGCGGCTCGCGGTCGCTGTTGGACGCGTGAGGGGCTCAGGTTCCCAGGCTCGCACGAGGGGAAGGGATGGGACATGGCGGACGCTTCGCTGACGCTGGCCGATCGCTACCGGTTGGACGAGGTCATCGGCCGCGGCGGCATGGCCGAGGTTTGGCGCGGCCGCGACCTACGGTTGGGCCGCGACGTGGCGATCAAGCGGCTGCGCGCCGACCTGGCCACCGACCCCACCTTCCAGGCTCGGTTCCAGCGCGAGGCCCAGTCGGCCGCCGGGCTGAACCACCCGAACATCGTCGCCGTCTACGACACCGGCTCGCAGGTCGATCCGGCGTCGGGCGTGGCCGTGCCGTACATCGTCATGGAGCTCGTGCACGGGCGCACGCTGCGCGATCTGCTGCGCGACGGCGTCCCGATCTCGACGGTGCAGGCGCTGACGTACACGCAGGGCGTGCTCGACGCGCTGGCGTACAGCCACCAGCGCGGCATCGTGCACCGCGACATCAAGCCCGCCAATGTGATGCTGACGCCGGATAACGTCGTCAAGGTCATGGATTTCGGCATCGCTCGCGCCGTCTCGGACACGTCCGCGACGATGACGCAGACGGCCGCCGTGATCGGCACGGCGCAGTACCTGTCGCCCGAGCAGGCGCGCGGCGAGACGGTGGACGCCCGCTCGGACGTCTACTCGACCGGGTGCCTGCTGTACGAGCTGCTGACCAGCCGTCCGCCGTTCGTCGGCGATTCGCCGGTCAGCGTCGCCTACCAGCACGTGCGCGAGATGCCGATCCCGCCGAGCCAGCTGAACCCGATGATCCCGCCCGCCGTGGACGCGATCGTGATGCAGTCGCTGGCCAAGAGCCCGTCCGACCGCTACCAGAGCGCCCAGGAGATGCGGGACGACATCGCGCGTGCCCTGGCCGGGCGCGAGGTGCAGGCCGCGGTGCCGGTGATGCCGCAGGGCACGGCGCTCGTGCCGCCCGAGGCCACGCGCGTCATGACGGCCCCGCCCGCCCCGCCATCCGGCGAGCCCGAGACCGCGACCCAGACCGGCCCGCTGCGCCTGGTCGACGACGAGGACGAGGAGCCCGCGCCGCGCAAGCGCATCTCGGCCGCCGCGATCGTGCTGATCGTGCTGGCCGTCGTGGTGGTCGTCGGCGTCGTCATCGTGGCGCTCAAGCTGCACGCCCAGCCGCCGGACGCCGAACAGATCCCGGTGCCCACCGTCACGCAGATGGACCAGGCTTCGGGCCAGTCGGCGCTGCAGGGCAAGAACCTGTTGGGCAAGATCACCACCGTGACCGCCGACGGCACGAATCCGCAGTGCACCCTGGCACAGAAGGGCCAGATCATCGCGCAGGATCCCACGCCCGGCACCATGGTGCCCTCGGGTTCCCAGGTCAGCATCACCGTCTGCCAGGGCCCCGGCACGATCGTCATCCCGTCCGATCTGGGGGGCAGGTCCGTGGATGATGCCATCAACGAGCTGAAGAGCATGGGATGGACGGGGGCGCCCACCTCGTCCACGGCCGCACCCAACACGGCGCCTCCGACACCGTCGACGGCACAGGCGGGCCAGATCATCGGGACGAATCCGGCACCCGGTACCACCATCCAGGTGGGTGATCCCATCACGTTCAACGTGAACTCCGGGCAGTGCGTCGTGCCGGCCGTTGCCGGCAGTGACCAGCCAACCGCGACGACGCAGCTGACCGCGCTGGGGTTCTCGATCGCCAAGCCTCTCCAGTCCGAATACAGCGACACGGTCGCATCTGGACTGGTCGCGCAGACGTCCCCGCAGGCTGGGCAGACGGTGCCGTGCAATCAACCCATCGTGCTGTTCATCTCGCAAGGCCCGACGCCGCCGCCATCGACGGAACCGCCATCGAGTACGCCGTCCGAATCGGCGCCTCCGTCTGATTCGCCCGGACCGACTCCCGGCGAGTCTGCGGACACCACGTCCAAGCCTCCGGCCTAGTGGCCTCGGCGCAACCAGCCCGACACGGTTGGTGAGTGCCGGGGACAACCGGTATCATCGTCAACGGCGCCGCCCGGCGCCACCCCGATCAAGGAGAGCGTGCAGTGCCCGAGTCGAAGGGTCGCCAGGAGCCCAAGGCCAAGAAGACCGACAAGCGCAAGCGCGCCGCCTCCGACAAGCGGGAGGACAAGCCGACGAAGATGTCCCGCTTCTCGGGCACCCGCGATTGGGTCCCGTACGTCTTCGTCCCGCTGGGCCTGTTGGGCGTCCTGTGGCTGCTGGTCTACTACGTCGCGGGCAACCGCGTCCCCGGCATGGACGTCCTCGGAAACTGGAACTTCCTCATCGGCATCGCCCTGATAGCCTCCGCCTTCATCGTCTCCACCGCCTGGAAGTAGTCGCTTCGACGTCGCTTCGACGATACCTGCGTTGTGGTCGCCCTTGCGTGGGTCAAACCACGCGGCGGGCGCCCACGCCTTGGTCTCGCCGAAGCTCACTGTCCGTAGGGCAGGCGAGGGGCTTCGCCTGTTTCCACGCTGGCGTCGCGGTGGTGTTCAACAGGCCGATCGCGCGCGATCGAGGCGATCAAGATCTGGTTCGAGGCGAAGCAGGGCCGATTGGGCCCTGCTTCTGGCTCAGGCAGCTTGTGATCCGGGCATCCGCAATCGCGGCAGAAGCACCGGCCCTGCACTGTGAGACTTACGCTGCGGCAGACCCGTTTGCATGTACACTCACACTGCGTTCTTCCGCCGATCACAAGGGACCCCTCATGTTCTCCCGCGTCACTGAAGTTCTGCAGCGTCCGAGCCTCATCCAGTTGCGCGGCAACCTGCTCATCGCCCGGTTCGAGATGATGAAAGTCTGCTCTGCACTCGAAGCGCTTCGACTCCTGCTCCGTGATGGTGTGCTGACCCCCGGTGACACCGTGATCGACAGTTCGAGCGGCCTGTACGCCCAGTCGCTAGCTCTTGCGGCTCCTCGGCGCGACACTCGAGTGCGTCGAGCGCTCCTCAAGCCTGAAGTACGACCAACTGATGCGCGTCAGCAGAATCCACGAGATCCTGCGCGAGCATCCGGATTTCCACTGGATGCGCCAGTACCATGACAGAGTCCACTACGCGGGATACGCGGCGATCGCTGACGCCGTCGCGGACGAGATCGGTCTGGACAACCTGAGCATCATCGGCGGGGTCGGGTCCGGGGCGTCCACCGGCGGCATCGTTTCGGTGCTCCGCGGGTACAACGACAGTGTGCGGGCGGTTGGCATCCAGCCTTTCGGAAGCCTGACGTTCGGCAGTGAGGCTGTCGCGGACCCGGACATATTGGTCGCGGGCATCGGCAGCTCTATCCCTTTCGACAACGTGTGCTACCCGCTCTACGACGAGATCCACTGGCTTGGCTTCAATGTTGCCCTCTCCGGGACGATCGCGCTGCTGGCAGACCACACGATCTA
>WRGV01000177.1 GCA_009787035.1 Propionibacteriaceae bacterium
CGGCCACGCACATCCGCGCCACCGGTTTGGGACGAATCTTCCTGCGCAACATTGCGATGCCCTTCGACGCCTACTACACGCCACCCACCGCCGATCGCCCCATGTACTCGCGCACCTTGTAGTCGCGACGGAAGCGTTGTTGCAGCTCGCCTTGCTGCCACTTGTGGGCGCATGTCGGGCCGTTTGGTGGGACAAACTCGATGCCAGCGGGCCGAGAATCACGCGAATGTGCGATATGGCGGCGTGGGGTGCGGATCTGTCCCGGCGAACCGATGTGATCGCTATGTCACATAGGTATGTGGCATAGCGCTGCGGTAGGCTACCTGCTCCGCCTACGGCGCCGCGCGAGCCGCGTGATCATCTCGTGATCATGATGATCACAAGCTCATTTGCTCTGCGAGCAGTTCGAGGATGTGCCGGTACGGACGCCCGGTGGCCCGGGTGAGGCCGAGCTCGCAGGTGCGGTTGCACGAGGCGTAGGCGGTGGTGGGCACCGAGGCGACCTCGGCCGCCTCGGGCCGCGTGGCCGAGGCGGTCAGCTCGGGGTGCAGCATGCCCCGGTCGCCGGCGAACGCGCAGCACCCGGTGGCCACGGGCACGACGACGCGGTCGGCGACGGCATGCGCCACGCGCACGAGTGCCGGGTTGAGGCCGGTCTTGGTCGACGAGCACGTCTCGTGGATGGTCACCGATTCCAGCCGGGGGTAGCCGTCGCCGAGCACCGGCAGCACCCGGTCGGCGACGAACTGGACGGCGTCGACGACCCGGCCCTGCAGCTGCTCGTCCTCGTCCAGGATCTTCGCGAAACCCTCGGTGCAGCTGGCCGCGTCGCAGACGATCGGCAGCGCGTTGTCGACCGCGCGCACGCGGGCCAGCACCTTCGCCGCCATCACGTCGTGGCCGCGCCGGATGCTCTTGCTCGACCACGGCGTGCCGCAGCACAGCTCGTCGATGCCTTCGGGCACGAGCAGCGTGACCCCGGCCTGCGCGCACAGCGCCTCGAACGCCGCCTGCACGCCGTCGCCCGCGACCGGCCCGAACATGCGGTTGACGCACGCGGGCAGGTAGATGGCGTCCGCGGTGCCCTCGGCCGCAGGGCGGCGCCGCACCGCGCCCCCGGCGGGCAATTCAGGTGACCACAAGGGGATATTGTCGTCGCCGAGCATCGCGCGCCCCAGCGTGTTGGCGCCGCGGATCACCGGCGCCAGGGCGTGCGCGGCGTGGGTGGCGTCCATGGCCGTGCTGGCCAGGGACGTTGTGGCCTCCCAATGCCGCGCGGCGGTCGTCCAGAGCGCGGACGCGGCCCTGGGGGCAAGTTTGTCACGCAGGCCCTTGACCAGATTCGCGGTGTTGATCGACAGCGGGCATGCCAGCTCGCACAGGCCGTCCACGGCACAGGTCTGGACGCCCGCGTACACGTACTCGTGCGCGATCGCCCGGGCCGTCGCTTCGTCGCCGGCCTGCTGCGCCAGCGCCGCCTCGCGTCGCAGCGCGATGCGCTGCCGGGGCGTCAGCGTGAGGTCGCGCGCGGGACAAACCGGCTCGCAGTACCCGCACTCGCAGCAGCGGTCGAAGGCGGGGTCAAACAGCACCGGCGCCTTGATGTGGCGCAGGTGCAGCTGCGGGTCGTCGGTGATCACGACCGAGTCGTTCAGCAGCCCGGCCGGGTCGAAAGCCTGTTTGACAAGTCGCATCACGTCGTACAGCTCGTCGCCGTACTGCCGGGCGACAAACGGCGCCATGATCCGTCCGGTGCCGTGTTCGGCCTTGAGCGAACCGTCATGTCCCAAGATGACGTCCACGATCGCCTCGGTGAACCCGGCGTAGCGCTCAAGCGCGGCGTCCTCGAACCGGTCGGTGATCATGAAGTGGATGTTGCCGTCCTTGGCGTGCCCGAAGATGACCGCGCCGTCGTACCCGAACTGCGCGAACAGTCCGGTGAGCTCCTGGCAGGTCGGCGCCAGCGCCGGGACGGGCACGACGACGTCCTCCAGCAGCGCGGTCGTCCCGGGTCGGCGCTCGCCGGTGACCAGCGTGTGCAGGCCCGAGCGGACGGCCCATAGCCCGTCGCGTTCGGCGCCTCCCGTGATCAGCGGGACGGGTTGCGCGACGGGCAGGTCGGCCAGCGCCGCGCGCGCCGCGGGCAGCATCGCGTCCAGTTCGTCCCGGTGCACGGCCTGATACTCGACCAACAAGGCCGCTTGTTGGGTCACGTCCAGCCGCTGGATGCTCGCGGGCGTGCCGGCCATGTGCTGCCCGACGCGCAGCGAGCCGGCGTCCATCAGCTCCAGCGTCGCCGCGCCCGAGGCGATCAGCTGCGGCAGCGCGGCGGTCGCGTGGTACAGGTCGTCGAAGACGGCCAGCGCCGTCGCCGTGTGCGGCCGCACCGGCACCGTGTGGAACGTCGCCTCGGCGATGAACGCGAGCGTGCCCTCCGAGCCGATCAGCAGGTGCGTGAAGATGTCGATCACGGCGTCGAAGTCGGCGAACGCGTTGACGCCGTACCCCATGGTGTTCTTCATCGAGAACTGCTGGGCTATCTTCGCTAGTGAGGACGGATTCGCGCGCACCCGGTCGCGCAGGCCCACCAGGGCGGCGTACAGGCCCGGCTCGACCAGCCGCAGCTTGTCGTCCGCGTCGGGCGCGGCCGTGTCGATGACCGTGCCGCTCGGCAGCACCGCGACCAGCGAGTCGAGCGTGCGGTACGTGTTCTCGGTCGTGCCGCAGGCCATGCCGGACGAGTTGTTGGCCACGACGCCGCCGATCGTGCAGGCGCGCGAGCTGGCCGGGTCGGGCCCGAGCTTGGTGCCGTACGGCGCCAGGTACGCGTTGACCCGGTCGACCGTCAGGCCCGGTTGCACCCGCACCCGCGCGCCGTCGTCCAGCACCGTGATCTGCTGGAAACAGCGCCGGACGTCGACGAGCCCCTGGTCGGTGCCGGCCTGCCCGGACAGGCTCGTCCCGCCCGAGCGGAACGTCAGCCCGAAGCCGTGGGACGACGCCGCCGCCAGCAGCTTCGCGACCTCGCCGGCGTCGCGGGGGCGCACCACCGCCTTGGGGTACAGCAGCACGTGCGACGCGTCGTGCGCGGCGGCCCGGGTGTCGAACAGCGACGTCCGCACCTGCGCCGCGTCGGCCACACACCCGCGCAGCAGCTTGTCGAGGGGTGGTTCTGGTGCTGTCACGTCTGTCATCGGGGTGCCTTTCTGGTCGCTCATGTCCCATGATTCCACGCTTGTGGGACGGACGTCGGCGGCAAGGCGGTACGCATGCCGACAGCTGTCTGTACAGAGCGGGACGTTAACGTACGCTGATGTGCATGACGACGGTGACGATCACGGAGGCGCGGGCGAAACTGCCGCAACTGGTGGATGAGGTGCAGGCGGGAGGTGAGGTCGTGCTGACCCGGCATGGCCTGCCTGTCGCGGTGCTGATGCGCCCCGAGGCGGCCGTCCGGAGTCGGCATCCCGAGCTGGCGGCTCAGGTCGATGAGCTACATCGGCGGTTGGTCGAGGCCAGGTCGCGTCCGTTCGATCCGACGGCCTGCTCGCCACAGTGGGCGGACGAGATGGTGGCGGCCATTCGCGCGGATCGAGACGCGCAATGACCACGGCTTTCGATGCAGATGTGTTGATCTATGCGGCGACGCCGCAGCATCCTTTGGGCCGTCGTGTCTTCGCCCTGTTCGACGGTCGTCCCGCCGAGACGGCTGGCGTTGGCTCCGTCCTGCTGACGAACGAGGTGTTGCCGAAACCGCTGCGTGCGAATCTGGAGTCGCCGCAGGCGGCGCAGCTCGGGTGGCTGCTCGCGGGTCTGGAACTGTGGCCGGTGAGCGACCAGGTATCCGAGTATGCGGTGGCGCTCGCGGTGAAGTACGGCCTCACAACGGTGGATGCGATCCACCTGGCGACGGCCATCCTGGCCGGTGCCGACCGTTTCCTGACGAACAACCGCAAGGACTTCGACAAGCAGCGCATCGCGGAGGTCGCGATCGTCTATCCCGACGACCTGCCCGCCTGACCGCCGGGGTTCGCGCCCGGCCCAGCCCTCACATGTGTTCGACGGCCTCGATGCGGGGGTACGCGGGCTCCCACATGTTCTCCGGGATGGCGGCGAGGGCATCGAACAGGTTCACGCGCGCGTTGCCCTCGGCGTCGGCCTGCCGGATGAACGCCTCGGCCACCCGCGCCGAGATGCGGCGCAGGCTGTTGACGCCCGGCAGCAGCGAGGCGCCCGGCCCCCGGTCGGTGACCGCCTCGGCGACGGCGGCGGCCGTGGCCGACACCATCGAGTCCGTGATCCTGGTGGGACGGCACGCGCAGCAGCCCAGGCCGATGCCCGGGAAGATCAGCGAGTTGTTCGCCTGCGCGATCTGGTACGTCCCCCCGTTCCAGACCACCGGGTCGAACGGCGAGCCGGTCGCGATGAGCGCGCGTCCGTCCGTCCAGGCCACCAGGTCGCTCGGCAGCGCCTCGCACAGCGACGTCGGGTTCGACAGGGCCAAGATGATCGGTCGCTTGGCCGTCGCGGCCATGTCCTTCACGATCGGCTCGGTGAACGCGCCGGCCTGCGCGGACGTCCCGATCAGGATGGTCGGGTGGACGTTGCGCACGACGTCGGCCAGCGCGATCGGTTGTCCGGGGGTGATGTCCCACGAGGCGACCTCGGCGTCCGGACGGGCGTACGGACGCTGGAAGTCGCGCACCCGTTCGCCGCCGGCCAGGATGAGTCCGGACGAGTTGAGCGCCCAGAACCGCTGGTGTGCCTCGTCCTTGCTCAGGCCTTGACCGACCATCAGGTCGGCGAGCATGTCGGCGATGCCGATGCCCGCGGTGCCGGCGCCGTGGACGACGATGCGCTGGTCGGCCAGGCGCTCGCCCGTGGTCGTCATCGCCGA
>WRGV01000178.1 GCA_009787035.1 Propionibacteriaceae bacterium
CCAACGCGAGCGACCGGTCGAGCGCGTCGGCCAGCACGGGCATGACAACCTGGCGCAGGAAGTGGCGTGCGCCGCGGCCGCCGCTGCGCAACCGGCGCGCGCGGGCCACGCGCTGCACCGATTCGGCCANCTGCGGGAAGACGGACAGCGTGATGACCACGACCGTGCCNAATTCGTACAGCGCGCCGGGTACGGCGGCGAGCAGGCGCTTCGGGTTGGCCAGCGCGTTCGCCGCGCCGACGCAGAGCACCATGACGGCGAGCTGTCCGCCGCTGGCAAGGCCTGACAAGAGCCCTTGTGAACTCACTGGGCCGAAAAGGACGAGTCGGGCGAAGGGGCCAGGCAGGTGGGGGCTCGGGATCGTGAACAACACATCCGTGCCCCCGGTGGTGAAGATGATGCGGAAAACCACGCGGATCACGACGATAATCACGGCAAGCCAGGCATAGATCCGGAAGTTCAACGCCCAGGGGGCGTCCGTGCGCCGCAGCAGCACCACCAGCACCACCACGGCCACGATCAGCGCATAGGCGAGCAGGTTCGTCGTCTGCGATGCCGCCACCGCCAGGCCCAGCGCCCACAGCCACCAGGCACCCGGATGGATCGTCCGGGTCAGCCGATAGCGGACAAGATCCGGCACGACCGGTGGAGAGCTGGCGAGGGCGGTCACGGACGCGGCGCCCCCTGTGCCGCGGACGGCACGCCGCGCCGCCGCACGAGCCCGACGACCACTCCGGCCACGATCAACACCGCGACGACAACCAGACCGGCGATCGTCCCGGCACCGGGGCCGCTGGACGCGGTGGGCGCGTCCGTCGAGGCGCCCAGCGCCGGCGCCACCGAGTCGGTCGGCGCGGGCGTCTGGGACAAAGCCGCACCGGTCGGGGTCGCAGAGGCCGATTCTGCCCCGGATGCGGCCGCTGGGGACGAGTTTGTCCCACTCCTGGCGGGCGCGGCGCTCGCAGCCGTCCCAGTCGACGCCGCCCCGCGCGATGCCGCCACCGACTGGGCGGGCGCATGGGTCGCGGCCGTGGATGGGGCCGGCGCTGCGCCGGTCGGGCCGGACGGCGCCGCGGGAGCCGCCGGCGTCACCGGCTTCACGGGCGGCGGCGTGCTGGTCGCCATGGTCTTGTTGAGCTCGAAGACCCACCCCGTGAACCCGCCCATCACGAGGCGTTGGCCGAGCGCCCCGGCGGAGCTGTACGTCCAGCTTCCGCCCGACGGCGCGTACCACTGCGCCCAGTAGGAGCTTGTCGGAGGCATGTTCACGCACGATTCGGTGTACGTCGGATCGCCCGTGACACCCAGCTGCTGGGACGGCCCGGGCCGGTTGTCGATGCGGCAGACGCTCGCCTGCCCGTACTGCGTCGTCCCCGTGATGGACAGCCCGACGGCGTTGAGCGCGTCCATGGCCACCGCCCCGGGCTTCAGCCCGCTGGCACAGTATGTCTGGACGCCGCCGCCGAGCGGCCCGTAGTCGATGACAACGGTCACGGCATCCTTGTCCGCGGTCGTGCACCCGCCCGCGCGGCCCACCGCCGCCGCGGGCACCGCGGCCTGCGCCGCCGGCACTCCCCACGCACACGTGCCCAGCGCGACGAGCATGGCACCAGCCACCGCCGCGGCACGGCGNGCCCCCCGCGCTCGCGCACCGCATGGGGCGGGAGGCCATGGCAACCTGGCGCGCATATATCCCGGAATCATCGCATCGCATCCTGGTGACGCAGGCTCGCCCGGCGGCAGGCGATCGCCGCGGCGAAGCCGAGCAGCAGCGCCGCGGCGACGAGCCCGGCCGAGGACGTCGTCCCCACGCTGCCGCCGGTGTCGGCCGAGACGCCCGACACAGCCGCGGGCGCGGAGGGCGTGGACGGCGGCGTTGACGGAGCCGGAGCGCACACGGCTGCGGCGGGCAGCCCGGCGGTGGCCCCCTGAGCCGTCATCTGCGCGTACGACGGCACGCCGAAAGCGAACAGCGCCTGCGCGCTCGCGCGCTGGAACTGGTCCAGGTTTGTCCCATCGATGCCGTACTGCTCGGCGTCGGCGAGGTCGGACGGGCTGTACGCGATCGCTCCGATATCGGCCGACGTCAGCGCCGGATGCGCCTGCACGGCCGCGCAGCCGATCTGCAGCGCGCCGACATAGCCGCCTGCCTGCCCCATCGAGGTGCCGACAAGCCTAAACGCCTGCGCCGACACCCCGGTGGTGTTGGCGTTGACCCCACCGAAACTGGACATCACACCGCCGTCGCTGCCCTGCTGGGCCTTGAGCCACGACACCGCGTCCGCCACGGCCGGATCGCTCGGTGCGGCCCCCGCCGCGACCAGCGCCTGGATCACCAGGGCCGTGGTGTCGGCGTCCGGGCTGGAGCACAGCGTGCCGAAGCCGTACGAACCGCGCGCCGCGCCCGCGGCGACGCACTGCTGCGCCTCCAGCCAGCCGAGCGCGGACGCCGGCACGCCGCCGTCCGTCCGCGCCAGCGCCAGCAGCACATACGCCTGCGTGTAGGCCGTGTCGCCGCTGCCGAACGTCCCGTCCGCGTTCAGCACCGACCGCAGCTGCGCCAACAGGTCGCGCGTGCCGGTGCCGGCGGCAACGTGGGACGGATCGACGCCCGCGACCTCCAGCGCCAGCGCGGTCTTGGCGATCGCCGCGACGTTGGCGCCGACCTGGTCGTCGGTGCCGAGGTACGCGGTGCCGGACGCCGCGATCTTCGCGGCCGTGGCGGCGATCTGGTCGCCCCCCACGCCCGCGGCGGCCAGGGCGAACAGTGCATCCTCGGTCTTGCCCCAGTCGGTGGCGCCGTTGTAGCTGAGCACGCCGCCCCCGGCGGCCAACTGCCGCCCGATCCAGCCCGCCGCCGCCTGCGCGCTTCCGGACGTCGAAGGGGTCACCGCAGCGGGTGGCACCACGGTCGTCCCGGTCTGCCCGAGCACATCGGACAGGGTCACCGCGGGCGCCGCGTCGTAGCTCGGCCCAGACAGATACTGCAGCAGATAGGCCTGTCCTATGCTGGTCGGCCCGGCATTCAGGCCCACCTGGGCGGACGTCCAGCTGCTGGCCGCGGCACCCGCAGGCGTGCCGTCAGCCGTGGATGTCAGCAGCGACCAGTACGCGTCCGGATACGTCGCCGTGACGCCGTCCACGGTCGTCGCGAAGCTCGGATTGTCGAGCGTGACGCCGGCCGTCGTGAACGCGTCGGCGACCGTTGCGGGCGCGCCGGGGGCGCAGCCGATGACCACGCGGTTCTGAACGGGCGTGGCGTCGACGACGACCGTGACGCCCTGGCCCTGCTGGCAGGCGGCGCCGGTGACGGTGGGCGCGGCACCGTCCGCACGCGCGGACATCGTTGAGGTGCCGACAAGGGAAAATGAAAGCACAAACGCAGCACAGACGATGGCTGCGAGGTGACGGGGCTGGTGCACAGACGGCCTTTCAATGAGCGATCCCGAAGGAACGCTCCGTGGGCCCGTGGCCTGTGCGGGGCGCCCTCCGCAGACCTCGACGGATGGAAACGCTCCCCACCCCACAGGTGCTCGGACTCATCGGGGACGAACCCCGATCTACCGTTGCGGGTCAGTGCCGGGCTTCGACCGGCTTCCCCTGTGCGGATGGGACATTCATTTGTCCCACCAGTATCCCACACGCGCGACAGGACGGACGNCCGCCCGGGCCGCCCGGCACCCCTCGCGCGTGCCATTTCAGCTCGCGCGCCATTTTGGGTATAGTGACTGGGCAGTGTGCCACACGGCACGCGCCGTCTTAGCTCAGTCGGTAGAGCGGCTCACTCGTAATGAGCAGGTCAAGGGTTCGATTCCCTTAGACGGCTCCCCCTTGGCAGGTGCGGATCGCGCACCGTCGTCCTCACCGGATCCTCTTCCTGCGATACCCGCCGTGACGCGGCCGCGCTCACTCGTCCGAATCGAGCAGGATGGTCACCGGGCCGTCGTTGACCAGCTCCACATCCATGTGCGCGCCGAAGATGCCGGTCTCGACGTGCGCGCCTCGATCGCGCAGGGCCTGGACGTACGCCTCGACCAGCGGCTCGCTGACCTCGCGCGGCGCCGCCGCATTCCAGGACGGACGCCGTCCCTTCTTGGTCACCGCGTACAACGTGAACTGGCTGACGACCAGCACCGGCGCCCCGACATCCTCGGCCGCGGTCTCGTCGGGCAGGATGCGCAGCTTCAGCGTCTTGGCCGCCATCGCGTCCGCGATCGCCGACGTGTCGGTGTGCGTGGCGCCCACCAGCGCGACCAGGCCCGGGCGCGGCAGCCGTCCGACCACCGCGCCGTCCACACTCACCGACGCCCGCGACGCCCGCTGCAATACGACCCGCATGCAGGCAGCCTACGTCAGGTTCCGCCAGGCGAGCCCGGGGAACCGGGCGAAGTCGCGGTCGAAGCTCACCCAGGTGGCGCCATGTTCGATGGCGACGGCGGCGTGCTGCGCATCGGACGCGAGATTGCCCGTCGCGCGGACATCTCGACACAGCTGCCCGAACAGGGCCCAATGCCGGTCAGCCGGGCCGACGGGCCGAACGTTGTCGTGGCCCAGCAACCGGTCGAGCTCGGCGAGGATGTCCGACATCGCGGTCGGCTCGACCCAGATCTTCGGATTGGTCACCACGCGCACCACCCCGCTCAGCACCAGGACCGACAGCCCGAGTTCTTCGGGGCCTGCGGTCACACCGGCCAGCCAGTCGCTGGCCAGCCTGTGGGACGGGTGATCCTGCCGCACCGCGGCGACAAGGACATTCACATCAGGCATGATCATGCTTGCGCCATCACTCTCAGATAGCGCTCAACCTCATCGTCGTCGGCCATGCCGGCGAACCGGTCGGCGTCGACGCCCGGTCGAAGCCCGCCGTTCCCCATCGGCTTGAACCGGAAGGGC
>WRGV01000179.1 GCA_009787035.1 Propionibacteriaceae bacterium
ATGCCGTCGTGGCCGATGACCGAGATGTCGTCCGGCACGCGCCGACCCAGGTCGGCCAGGGCCCGGATCGCGCCCAGAGCCATCAGGTCGCTCATCGCGTACAGCGCGGTGATGTCCGGGTGCGCGCCCACCAGCTCGATGGCGGCCTGATAGCCCGACTCCAGCGAATAGCGCGCCAGGGCCACCCGGCCATCCAGTGCCAGGCCCGCGTCCCGCAGCGCATCCTTGGCGCCCTGCAGCCGATGGTGCGACATTTCGGACGTGTCGGGGTTGCCGCTGATCACGCCGATGACCCGGTGCCCGTTGGCGATCAGATGCGCCACCGCCATCCGTCCAGCCGCGGCGTCGTCGACCGAGACCGACGACACCAGCGGCAGCTCGCGACAGCACAGCTGCGTGGTCAGCACCACCGCCGGGATCTCCACGCCGACGCGGCGCTGCAGCGTGCCCTCGTGGCGCAGATCCCCGCCCAGCACGATGACGCCACGCGGCTTGAACTCCGAGGCGAGCCGTTCGGCCTCGACCGCCTCCAGGCCGTCGTCGTCCTCGTCCAGGTAGCGCACCGCCGTGCGGAAACCCGCCTCGACCACGGCGGTCTGCACGAGCTCCAGCATCGTCGCGAACAAGACATTGTCGCGGCCCTTGACGACGACGCCGATGGTGCACGTGTCCACCTGCTTCAGGTACTGCGCATGCCGGTTGACCTCGAAGTGGTACCGGTCCACGACCGCCTGGACGCGGTCGCCCGTGGCCGCCGAGACGTCCGGCTTCCCGGTCAGCACGCGGGAGACCGTGCTGACCGAGACACCGGCCTCGCGGGCGATGTCGCGAATCGTCACCACGAGCATCAGCCCTTGACCGCGCCGGCGGTGATGCCCTTGATGATCGACTTCTGCCCGATCAGGAAGAAGACCACGATCGGGATGATGGCCAACACCAGCATCGCCATGAAACCGCCCAGATCCTTGTTGCCGTACGAGCCCGACATGTACGACTGCACGGCGATCGGGATGGTCTTCCACTGCGACCCGATGACCAGGTACGGCAGCAGATAGTCGTTCCAGATCCACATCGCGTTCAGAATGGCGATCGTGACCGTGACCGGACGCAGCACCGGGAAGATGACGCTGAAGAACGTCTTCCACACCGAGGCTCCGTCGATCATCGCGGCCTCTTCCAGCTCCACCGGAATGGAGCGCACGAAGCCCGAGCAGATGAACACCGACAGCCCGGCCCCGAACCCGACGTAGAGCACGATGATGCCCACGGGGTTGTCCAGGTGCGTCATGTTCGCCATCTTCGACATCGTGAACATCACCATCTGGAACGGCACGACCATCGAGAACACGAACAGGAAGTACAGCAGCGTGCTGTACCAGGCGCGCACCCGCGTGATGTACCACGCGGCCATCGAGGTGAGCAGCACGATGACGGCCGTGGAACACACGGTGATGAACAGCGACAGCGCCAGCGCCCCGAAGAAGCCGGTCGCCTGCACGCCGGACGTGTAGTTGCTGATGTCGAACGATGCCTTGTCGGGCAGCGCGAACGGATACTGATTGACGAACAGCGTGCCCTTGAACGAGTTCATGAGCACGAGGATCAGCGGGATCATGTAGATGATCGAGACGACCAGGAAACACCAGAACCCGATGGTGTTGAAGACGTGCGAGCGCTTGGGTCATGCGTCCCGCTCCTTCGACCGGGTGGCGCGCAGCTGCAGGAACGCGATGAGCGCGACCACGATGAAGAACACGACGGCCTTGGCCTGGCCGACGCCCTGGTGGTTGGGGATGTTGTAGAAGGTGCGATAGATGTTCAGCGCCAGCCCCTCGGTCATGTTGCGTGGCGCACCGTCAGTCAGGGCCAGGTTCTGATCGAACATCTTCAGGCAGTTGGTCACCGTCAGGAAGGTGCAGATGGTGATCGAGGACGCCAGCATCGGGATCGTCACCTGGAACAGCTTGGCCCAGAACCCGGCAGCATCGATATCGGCGGCCTCCAGCACGTCGGTCGAGATGCCCTGGATGCCGGCGATGTAGATGATCATCATGTAGCCGATCATCTGCCAGTTGACGACGATGACCAGGCCCCAGAAGCCGTACGCCGAGCTGTACGTCAGATCCTTCTGGAAGAACTTGCCCAGCACGCCGTTGATCAGCAGCTGCCAGATGTAGCCCAAGACGATGCCGCCGATCAGGTTGGGCAGGAAGAACACGGCGCGGAAGACGTTGGTGCCCTTGATCGCCTTCGTAAGCAGCATGGCCAGGGCGAACGCCAAGATGTTGACGGTGATCGCCGAGATGAACGTGAACCGGATGGTGAACCAGAACGCGTGCAGGAAGTCGTTGTTCTCGGTGAACGCGGTGACGTAGTTGGAGACGCCCACCCAGGTGGCGTCGTTGACGGTGCGGAACTTGGTGAAGGACAGATACAGACCCATCACGAAGGGGATCGCGAACGCCAGGCAGAAGGCCGCCAGTGTCGGCAATGCGAACACGGGGAACCATTTCTTGATGTATTTCGAGACGAGCATGGCTCACACCTGTCGATGGCGCACCGGTGGGCGCGGGTGCAGGCTTGGCACCCGCGCCCACCGGCACATCGCTCGGGGGCTACTTGGCGGCGGCCGCCTGCGTAGACCAGTCGGATACCATCGAGCTTTCCACCGTGGGCCACGGCATCTGGCCCTGCGCGTACTGCAGCAAGTCCGCGCCGAAGTCATTCTTCCAATCCTGGCTCGGCATGACCTGGAACGGCGTCCACGAGACCGACTGCACGCTCTTGTCGTTCATCCACTTCTCGACCTCCTGGGCCAGCGGATCGGACGGCCCGCCATTCTTGAAGGTGTCGAACGGGGCGATGAAGCCCAGGCCGTTCGGAGCTGCCGACGAGACGAACTGCATGCCCTTCTGGGAGCTGAACAGCCACTGCAGGAAGGCCAACGACGCCGTCTGCGAAGCCTGGCTGGCCTGGCTGTTGATGGCGAAGTAGTTCTCGGTGCCGATCGGGATGCCGTACTTGTCCTCACCCGGGATGCCCATGTACAGCGGCAGCATGTGCACATCGGAAGCCTGGACGACATTGCCCTTGGTGCCCGCGATCTGCGACCAGGCCCAGTCGCCGTTTTGCACCATGGCGGCCTGGCCGAGCGCGAACTCCGCCATCGAATCGTCCACCGTCTTGGAGCCGAGCTGCGTCGGCGGGGTCGTCGAGTTCTGCAGGTACAGATCGAACAGGTTCTTCATGTTGTCGCCGTACGTGAACTTGATCGAGGACGGCGTGCCCTTCGTCAGATCGACCTTGTCCTGCGAGAACTCATAGAACAGCGGCACGTTGGCCAGGTGCGTCTGCCAGCGCCAATCCTCGCCCGGCTTCAGCGAGGTGTCGGCGAACACGCCCTGGATGCCCAGCTGCGCCTTGTGCTTGGTCATGTCCTGCACGACCTGCTGCAGCAGCGGCCAGCTCGTGATCTGATCGGTGGATGTGATCGAGACGGCCTTGTCGGGCAGCGCGAAGTACTTCTTCATGATCGCGTCGTTGTAGATGATGCCGTAGCCCTCCTCGACGTACGGCACGCCCCACACACCGCTGCTGGTCGAGACGGCCAGCGACTTGTCGTCCAGGTGCTGGTACAGCCAGCTGTTGGTCATGTCGGCGCAGTAGCTGCTCCACTGGGCGTAGCCGACCGGCCCGTTGATCTCGAAGATCGTCGGCGGCTGCGACTTGGCCATCTCCGAGGTCAGCGTCTGCTGATACGTGCCGGACGCGGCGGTGACGACCTTGACGTCGACGCCCGTCTCGGCCTTGTACTCGGCGACGATCTTGCTGTAGACGTCGGCAACCTCGGGCTTGAAGTTCAGGAAGTACACGTAGCCGCCGCCGGAGCTGCTGCCGCTCCCGCCTCCTGAGGTGTTGGAGCATGCCGTGGCCGTCAGCAACGCCATCGCTGCCAGGCTCACCCCGACGATGCGGGTCGCTTTGTTCATCGGACCAGTCCTTTCTGGTGATAAAGGTGTCACTGGGGCCGTCGTGGCCCATCAGCGTCAAAGCGGAAACGGTTCCGGTAACGTTCCCGGGCATCAGCATAGCGGGGATCGGCACCGGGAAACGCCGACCTGCGGCATCGTTACCCAATCGTTATGTTTTCTGCGCGCCAGCGGGGGATCGGCGGGTCTCAGGTACGCTGATGCCATGTCAGTTGCCGACCTGTGGTCGTCCTATCTGCCGACGACCCGCTGGTTCCAGGGCAAGGGGCTCGCGCTGCGCCATCTCGATCTGGAACCGCTCGGGTGGTACGCCGACGGGCCCGACCTGTGGGTGCGGTCCGAGCTGGCCCAACTCGACCTGGAAGGTGGCGACGGCGTCACCACGCACGAGACCTACCACCTGCTGGTGGGCTACGCGCGTCCCGGCACCGCCGAGCCCGGCGCGGTAATCGGGCGGACGGACGCGGTGGGCCTCGGCCCGGTTGACGTGCTGGACGCACCGCGCTCGCCGCGCGCGCTGCACGCGTTCCTGCGGGCGATCTGCCGCCCGGACACCCCCGGCGTGGCCTGGCTGGCGGACACACCCGACCCGGACGCGCCCGTCCGCCTGTTCACCGGCGAGCAGTCGCACACCTCGGTCGCGATCGGCGACTCCGTCCTGCTCAAGCTGTACCGCCGCCTCGCATCCGGGCCCAGCCTGGAACCCGAGGTGCTGGGCGACCTTGCCCGCCAGGGAGCCGGCGCGATCGTGCCCGCGCTGATCGGCACGTGGCGCACGCCGGACGCGACGACCGACCTCGGCTTCTTCCAGCAGCTCGTGCCGCAGGCCCGCGACGGCTATGAGGACGCGGTGCGCGCCTGCGCGGCGGGGGAGTCGCTGGCCGAGCCGATGCGCGCGC
>WRGV01000180.1 GCA_009787035.1 Propionibacteriaceae bacterium
GTGCACATGCACCACATCGAATCGGGCGACCCACCGGCGCACGAGCAGCCACGGCGCCAGGCCCATGTTGACCCGGGCCACCGAGCCGTTGTAGCCCAGCGCCACCGCCTGACCGGCATCGGCCACCTCGTCCGGATGCAGACCATATTCGCTTGTCAGAAGGCTGGAGCGCGCCTCGGGCGCCAGCACGCCGACGCCGTGGCCGGCCTGTTTGAGCCAGCGTGCCAGACCGAGCACCTGGTTTTGAACACCGCCCGGGACCCGCAGCGAGTAGGGGCAGACCAGCCCGACCCTCACCGCGACCCCGTCCTCACTGTGCGACCACGCCGGGGAAGAACCGCTGCAGCAGATGCCAGTCGGTCACCGTGCGACTCACCCGCTCGCAGAACACGTCGGCCAGGCGCTGGCTGGTGGCCACGAGGCCATCCTCGCCCGGCTCGACCGGGATCGGCCCGAAGAACCGGATGCGCATGCGCCGTCCCTCGTACGTGCACGTGGCCGCCAGCAGCGCGGCCCCGGTCTGCTGCGCGATGAGCACGGGCCCGGGCGGCATCGACACATGCTGCGGGCCGCTGCGCGTCTGCCACACCACGGGCACGCCGTGTCGGGACAGGTCGCGGTCGGCCAGCAGCGCGACCACCTTGTGGGCTCGGATGTCGTCCTCCAGCTTGTGCAGCGAATGGCCGTCCTTGTGGCTGTAGATCGTCATGCCGACGCGGCTGCGGATGGCCATGAAGTACGCGAACTCCTGGTCGGGCAGGCGTTCGGCGACGCTGGCGACCGGCATGCCCTTGGCGCACATGAAGGCGCCCGCCAGATCCCAGTCGCCCATATGGGGCAGCGCCACAACCGCACCCGTGGTGCGCCAGGCGGTCGCCAGCCGCTGCATGTCGGCATCGTCGATGACGACGCGGCGGAAGTTCTGCTGCGGCGAATACCTGCCCAGCATGACCGATCCGGCCAGGTTGCGGAACCACGACTTCATCGCAGCGACCGTCTCGTCGTGCGTGGGCGGACGGCCCAGGATGACGCCCGCGTTCAGCTGCCACTGCCGCACGGCCTTGTAGTTCTTCCACGCCGCGAAGCGCGAGGCGATCGTGGCCAGCGGGCCCCAGCCCCACTTGGGGATGTGCGAGGCGATCGTCAGCACCCGCACCATGGGCAGCCAGCGCGGCAGGCCGTACCCCCGGTTCTTCGCGCGCTCCAGGTAGGCCTTCTCCTCCTGCTCGGACGGCTTGTGGACGACGCGCACCTTCTTGGCCACCGCGTCACCTCCACCCGTCGGCGAGCAGCGCGCGGGCTTCGCCCAGCAACTGCGGGATGGCCCGTGTCTGCGCCACGATCGGCAGGAAGTTGGTGTCGCCGCCCCAGCGGGGCACGACGTGCTGGTGCAGGTGCGCGGCCACGCCGGCCCCGGCGACGCCGCCCTGGTTCATGCCCACGTTGAAGCCGTCCGGATGGCTCACCGCGGCAAGCGTCCGGATCGCGGCCTGCGTCAGCTGGGCGAACTCAGCCGTCTCCTCGTCGGTCAGGTCGGTGTACGCGGCGACGTGCCGGTACGGGCACACCAGCACGTGGCCCGGCGAATACGGGAACAGGTTCATGACGACGAAGCACGTGCGGCCCCGGTGCACGACCAGGCCCTCGGCGTCGTCCAACCCCGGGACGCGGCAGAACGGGCACTGCGCCACCGAGTCGTCCTGCGGCTTCGACTCGCCCTGGATGTAGGCCATCCGGTACGGCGTCCACAGGCGCTGGAAGCAGTCCGGGACGCCGGCAAGAGATCCGGCCGACTCGGCGGTCATGCCGGGACGTCCTCACCTGCTGCCGGCTCGGCCGTGGGCTCCGCATTGGTGCGCGATCGCACGATGTCGACGATCTGGGCCACGGCCTCGTCCACCGGCACACCGTTGCGCTGCGAGCCGTCGCGGAACCGGAAGCTGACGGTGCCGGCCGACCGATCGGTCTCCCCCGCGATCAGCAGGAAAGGCACCTTCAGCTTGGTGTGCGTGCGGATCTTCTTCTGCATGCGGTCTTCGGATTCGTCCACCTCGGCGCGCACGCCCTTGGCCTTCAGCTTGGCGATCACCTCGTCCAGGTACCCGTCGTACTCGGCGGCGACCGGGATGCCGACCACCTGCACCGGGCTCAGCCAGGCCGGCAGCGCGCCCGCGTAGTGCTCGATCAGCACGCCCATGAACCGCTCGATCGAGCCGAACTTGGCCGAGTGGATCATGACCGGGCGCTGGTGCGAGCCGTCGGGNGCGATGTACTCCAGGCCGAAGCGCTCGGGCTGGTTGAAGTCGTACTGNATNGTCGACATCTGCCAGGTGCGCCCGATCGCNTCCTTGCACTGCACCGAGATCTTCGGGCCATAGAANGCCGCGCCGCCCACGTCGGGCACCACNGTCAGGCCCTCNTCGCGCGCCACCTCTTCGAGNACGGACGTGGCCTTGGCCCANTCTTCGTCCGANCCGATGAACTTGTCCTTCTTCTTGCCGTCCTCGTCGCGCGTGGACAGCTCCACGTAGAAGTCGGACAGGCCGAAGTCGCGCAGCAGCTTCAGGACGAAGCGCAGCAGGTGGCGGATCTCGTCCGGGGCCTGCTCGGGGGTGACGTAGCTGTGCGAATCGTCCTGCGTGATCATGCGCACCCGGGTCAGGCCCTGCAGCACGCCCGACTTCTCGTTGCGGTAGACCGTGCCGAACTCGAACAGCCGCAGCGGCAGCTCGCGGTAGCTGCGCTGGCGCGAGCGGTAGATCAGGTTGTGCATCGGGCAGCTCATCGCCTTGAGGCGATAGCGGTCGCCGTCGTCGTCCATCGCCGGGAACATGAATTCGCCGTAGTAGGGCAGGTGTCCCGAGGTGTAGAACAGGCCCTCGCGGGCGATGTGCGGCGTGCCGACGTACGAGAATCCCGACTCGATGTGCGCCTGGCGCACGTAGTCTTCCATCTCGCGCTTGATGATGCCGCCCTTGGGGTGGAAGACCGGCAGGCCCGGGCCCAGCTCCTCGGGGAAGCTGAACAGATCGAGCTCGGCGCCCAGCTTGCGGTGGTCGCGCTTGGCGGCCTCGGCCAGGCGCGTGCGGTAAGCCACCAGGTCGTCCTTGGTCGCCCAGGCGGTGCCGTAGACGCGCTGCAGCGTCGCGTTGTGCTGGTCGCCGCGCCAGTACGCCGCGGACGTCTTGGTCAGTGCGACCGCCTGCAGGTAGCCGGTGTGCGGCACGTGCGGGCCGCGGCACAGGTCGCTCCAGGCCACCGAGCCGTCGCGGCGGACGTTGTCGTAGAACGTCAGCTCCGCGCCGCCCACCTCGACCGACGACGCGTCGTCGTCGGAATGCGGGTGTCCCTTGTCCTGGATCAGCTCCAGCTTGAACGGCTCGTTGGCCTCCTGGGCGCGGGCTTCGTCCTCGGTGGCGACCCGGCGCACGAAGCGCTGGCGCTCCTTGATGATGGCGCTCATCTGCTTCTCGATCGCCGCGAGATCGTCGGGCGTCAGCGGATCGACCTGGAAGTCATAGTAGAAGCCGTCGGTGATCGGCGGGCCGATGCCCAGCTTGGCCTCGGCATGCAGGCGCTGCAGCGCCTGTGCGGTGACGTGCGCGCAGCTGTGCCGGATGATCGCCAGGCCCTCGTCGGACGTCGCCAGCACCGGCTCCACCGTGTCGCCGTCGTGCAGCGGCGTGGCCAGGTCGATCACGGCGCCGTCGCGGCGCATCGCCACGACGCTGCGATCCGTGCCGAACAGATCGAGGCCGCTCGCCTCGTCCTCAAGCTGCTGTGGCGCCTGCGCGCCGTCCCTGTCCACCGTGACCGTGATCATCGCGACGCTTCCCTTCAGACGACATACCCGGTCGTCTATCAATGCGCGCGGCCGAGCGCCGCGCACCGTCTATTCTGCCCGATCTGACGGATTCGTCCACTCGCCGCCCCGGCGGGTGTCGCAGACACGCCCCTGCGCGAGCGGGTACGCTGGTCGGTATGGCATCCTCGTGGCGCAGCCTCAACCACCCGATCGTGGTGGTCGCCTTCAGTGGGTGGAATGACGCCGCCGATGCGGCGAGCACGGTGCTCGACCATCTGGCCGCTCACTACCCCTGTGAGCCGCTGTACGCCCTGGACTGTGAGGAGTTCTACGACTACCAGGCCACGCGTCCGATCGTCGAACGCACGCCCGAGGGCACCTCGATCGCCTGGCCGACCATCGAGCTGACCTGCGCGCACCTGCCGCACCGCGACCTCGTGCTCGTCAGCGGGCCCGAGCCGAACCTGCGCTGGCCGACGCTGTGCCACACGCTGGCCAGCGCGTTCAAGATGATGCGCCCCGAGGTGGTCGTCCTGCTCGGCGCGATGCTGACGGACGTGCCACACACCCGCCCCCTGCCCATCACCGGGTCGAGCAGCGACGCCGCGCTGCGCACACGCCTGCACCTAGCCGATCCGGAGTATGAGGGCCCGACCGGCATCATCGGCGTGCTCGGCGAGGCGTGCTTGGAGGCCGGACGCCTGCGCACCATCACCTTGTGGGCGTCGGTGCCGCACTACGCGGCGGCCACACCCAACCCACGCGCCACGCTCGGGCTGCTCGGCTACCTGGAGGACGTGCTTGGCGACCCCGTCGAGCTCGGCGACCTGCCCGCGCAGGCCCGTGACTGGGAGAAGCAGGTCAGCGAGCTGGTGGATGACGACCCCGAACTCGCCTCGTACGTCGCCGAGCTGGAAGAGCAGGCCGACGAGGAGGAGGCCCAAGCCGGCGCCGGCGAAGCCTTGGCCGCCGAGTTCGAGCGGTACCTGCGTCACATCAGCTGAGTGGTGGCACCGCGACGTCGCCCGCCCCTGTGGCCCGGCGTCGACGCAACCACAGGCCCGCC
>WRGV01000181.1 GCA_009787035.1 Propionibacteriaceae bacterium
CACTGATGCTGTGGCGACCGATACCGATGCTGCGGTGACCGACACCGATGCTGCGGCGACCGACACTGATGCTGTCGCGACCGACACCGATGCTGCGGCGACCGTTGATGATGGGGCGGTCAGCGGTGCCTCGCTGCACGTCGCGCCCGACTCGATGACCAGCGTGGTCTCTCCGGTCTCGGGCACCCCGTACATCGAGTTCGAGTTCATCGTCACCAACACCGGCGCCGTGCCGCTGTCACACGTCGCGATTGAGGCGGGCGCCACCGGCGCGGGCGATAAGGTGTCACTGGTGTGCAGCGTCTACGCGGACCCAAGCGGCACCCAGGGCGTCTCCACCACGAACGCCCCTGAGGCCGACAACGTCACACTGGAAAGCATCCCCGTCGGCGCACATGCCGTCTGCTCGATGAATATCGCGGTGCCTGCGAGCGCGAAAGCGGTGACGTATCCGCTGACGGTCAGCGTCACGGCACAGGATCCCCAGGGTGCTGCCGTGACGCCCGACGCCAGCTCGGTGCTGGAGTCGGGGATCACGATGCCCGCGTTCCACTCGGCACTGCAAGCCGAGTTCACGCTGTCCACGGGGCCTGCCGGCAGCGGGATGTCGCCGCTGGAGGACAACGCCATCGTGCCGAGCAAGGCCACGATCTATGTGTCCACCACGCTGTACAACACCGGGACCACCACGCTGACGAACGTGCGCGTGGCCGAGCCCACGTCCACGGGTGCTGGCGCGCTCAGCAGCCTCGACTGCACAGGCTATCTGCTGCCCGCCGGATCGACTCCGTGGGCCGCGCCAGTGCGTTCGCTGGTCCCGGGCCTGACCAACGGTGCCATCACGCTCGCCCCCGGCGACTCCGTCACATGCATCGCCTACGCCAGCATGGCGAAGGACGAGGGCACGACGGTCTCGTTCACCTCGACCGGCGGCACCGCGCAGGCGACGTTGGACGATGTTTCGACGTCCGTCACAGCCTCGTACGGCGACTCGGACTCGTCCTCGGCGACGCTGTCGGTCACGGTGCCCGCCACGGGCGTCGGGGCCAACACGGGCGGCACGGTCGCACCGACATCGCCGCTGGGTGCAGCGGCTGCCGGATTCATCGTGCTGGCCGGTGTCGCCCTCTGCGTCCTCGGGCGTCGTCGGCACATGGCCGCGATCGGATGATCGTCCGCTGAACGATAGCGAAGGGGGAGTCGGCCGCGCATGGCGGTCGGCCCCCCTTCGTCATGTCGTGCGTCAGTGTGCGACGTCCAGGCCCATGAGCTGCTCGTAGACGGACACGATCGCAGGCTCCAGCACGCGCCAGTCGCGGGCCGCGACGGTCGCCTTGGCGCCCTCGTCCAACGTGTTCCGCACGGCGGCGTCGGCCACGATGCGCTTGATCTGCGCCACGGCGTGGTCGACGTCGCCGGGACGGTAGAACAGGCAGTTCTGCTCGTCACGCAGGTACTCGGTGTTGCCGCCATTGGGCCGCACGACCACGTAGCCGCCGGTCGCCATCATCTCCAGCGGGGGATACGAGAAGCTCTCCACGATGCTCGACTTCAGCAGGATGTCGCACTGTGCGTAGACTTCGGCCACCTTGTCGGCGGGCACGCCATGCAGGAAGCGGTCGACGCGGTAGCCCGGCTTGGGCACCGAACCGTACGACATGTACCACACCTCGTAGTCAGCAGGATCGAGCTGATCGACGATGGCGAAGCTCTCGTCCAGATTGCGCCACGGCGTGGTGCAGTCACCCTCCAGCAACAGGCGTATCTTGCGAGGCTTGTCCCATCGGCGCTCGGTGCGCGCAAACAGATCGAGGTCGATGCCGTTGGGCACGTACGTGGATTCCTGGCCGAACTCGTCGGCGAGCCACCCCTGGCACCAGCGCGACACGGTCAGGTAGCGCAGTTCTGGACAGCTGTAGGTCGCCATGGCGCGGGCTCGTTCGCGGTCGCCGGTCTCGTGGAACTCGGTCTCGCGGTTTTGCACCAGGTAGGAACGCGCGCGGGTGTAGGGATACCGCTGCGCCACGCAGGCCGTCGGCCAGAACGTCGCCACCAGGGCGTCCAGATGCATGGCCGGGTCGGTTGCGGCGTCGAGCACCTCAGGGTCGCGCGGGGCGTCCTCGTCGTCGTCCTTGGTCATGCACATCAGAAAGGCGTTGTAGCCCCGTGCCCGCAGCATGTCGATGTGGGCGCTGACAACCCGCATGCCACCCGACCACACCATGCCCTGCACCGCGAACGCGATGGCCGGGGCCATGTTCGACCGCACGAGGTCGGCGAGCAGCTGGGGGCGGGACGTAGTGACGCAGTGGCCGAGCACGAAGTCGTGGGCCTGTGTGCCCAGCTGTTGGCGCAGGGACGCGTCGTCGACCAGCCTTTCCAGGGCTTCGAGCCAGCCGTCCGGGCCCGCGAGCAGACCGGTCTGGCCGTCCTCGACCATGTCGGCGAACGCACCGACATCGCTGGCCACGGTGGGCACGCCCACGAGCGCCGCTTCGATCCACTTGTTCTCCGATTTGGCGGCGTTGAAGACGGTCGGCGTCAGCGGGGCCAGATTGATGTCGACGGTGGCCAGCTCGTCGAACATGGCGCGCCATCCCATGAACGGGGCCGTGACAATGCGGTCGCGGTAGCGCGCCAGCTCACTGGCGGGGTCGAGCGGGCCGGCCAGCTTGAGACGGACGTTCGGGCGCGCGTCCATCAAGGCGACCAGCGCCGGGGTGATCATCGCGAAGTCATCGTTGTGCGTCAGCGAGCCGCTGAAGTAGCCGATCAGCACGCCATCGTCGTTGCGGGGGATGCGTTCGACCGCGTCGGCAGCGCGTGCGACCATCTCTTCGGAGGCGACATTGCGGTTGACCAGCACCGCCGGCGTCACCTGACGCATCTGATCGGCCAGCGTGCTGGTGCTGGTGATGGCGCCATCGCACAGTTCGAGCAGGTTGCGGTAGCCCCAGACACCCTCGTCGTACTGGCTGCGCTCCTTCGGCGACATGTCCTGGATGTACGACAGCTGACCCGTGTGCCGCACATCGAAGATGAGGTCGTCACAGTCGAAGAAGCACTTCTTGTTCTGGCGATGCGCCTCGGCGATGAACTCGCGCAGGGTCGGCGTCACCGGGCAGCGGTAGAGCACGAACAGCCGCGCTTGGGCCACCATGTCGACGGTCAGATCGTCGGTGTAGACCGATTGCGCCGTGAGCCCCATGGCGTTCAGCTGCTCGATCTGGTGGTCGATGCGGAAGCGCGGCGGGTGGGGTGCAAACAGCCGGTAGACGCCGTTGACGAAGAGCACGTCCGTGCCGACGGTGGGGTATTCCACGTCCTCGACGCCGGACGGATTCCAGGGCTTGGGCGAGATCGGATCGGGGTCGCGGCCCTCCTTGTAGCCCCACGTGATGTAGTGCACGAGCGGGTTGATGCCCGACACCGCGGCATCGGGGTTCTGCTCCAGGTAGTACGACAGGTCGAACTCGGGCGCCGGGTCGTAACCGCGCTTCCAGCCGGTCTCCAGCCAGTGGATCAGCGGGTTCTTGCCCTGCTCCTTCACCTCGGGGTGCTGGTTCATGTACCAGGTGCTGTCGAAGCCGATGGGTACGGGGTTCAGGCCCTTCAGGCCGCCCACGCGCAGGAAGTGCTGGATCAGCGGGCGCCGCGTCTCAGGCAGGCCGATGATGCCGCCGGACACGATCTGCTTGGGCACCTGCGTGCCGTAGAACACGGGATCGAACAGCGGGCCGGGGCGGCGGTTCTCGATGATGCCGTACCGCAGGTAATGCGCCAAGGGATTGCTGGAAAACTGCCGACGGATGTCGGGATAGGTGTTGAGATACCAGTCCGGATCGAAAAGCATTTCGATCTCATGAAAGGCGGGGCCCCGCACGGGCGAGTTGACTTTCGCCGCCATCATATTGATGGCTCCGCGCAGCGCTCGCCGACCTTCACGCGCCGCGATCTCGCCCATTCCTCCTGCCATGCGCGGAATTCCCTTCTGCATCAGTGGTTTCGTCGCTACGGAATTATCTCAAAGAGATTTTACCATGTGGCCATGTGCGGCCTTCCACCGGGTCAACGGGTGATCGACGCCGTCGGCATGCGTCCGGCCGAGGCCGAGTCTGCGCGCCGGGCCTGGATCCCAGCCACGTCGTGCGCGTGGTTCCTGCGCGCGTGCCGGTACACTACGTCGCGGAGCGCGTCCGTCGCGGTGTGTGCGATGTTCGGTGCGACACGATCAGAATCGAGGGATCAATGGATGCCATGCCTGCCACCACTCACCGTGGGCTGTGGACGGTGGTGCGCCGCCGGGGCTTGTGGATCGGCGTGGTGGTCGGGTTGTTGGTGGCCTGCGTCTCGTGGATCGTCTCGTCGCCGATCGGCGGGTCGCCCGACGAGGACTACCACCTGAACTCGGTCTGGTGTCCCGGACCGGCCGGCGCCACGTGCCCCATCGTCGGATACCACGGCACGGCTCCCGAGATCGCGTTGCCCCAGGTGCTCGTGCTGAGTTCCACCTGTCTGTCCAAGAATGGCGTGATCCCCGAGGCGTGTCCGCGGCCGCTGTCGCCCACCGCGCTGCAAGACACCTGGCGCCACAACGAGGGCCAATACCCCGGCGGTTATTACTACATCATGCACATATTCACGAGCAATCATTTCGTGCGCTCGGTATGGACGATTCGAATGGCGAACGCCTTATTATCGTTCGGTCTTTTCGCGGCCCTGTTATGCCTGCTGCCGGCGGCGTCGCGTCGCCTGCTGGTTTACACCGCCGTCGCCACTTTCGTGCCGCTTGTTTTCTACATTGTGACGTCGGTCAACCCGAGCGCCTGGGGCATCATGGGCGTGGTGACGGCCTGGTTCGGGC
>WRGV01000182.1 GCA_009787035.1 Propionibacteriaceae bacterium
CGGCTACGGGCGCCTGCAGCCGCTGTTCGAGGTCGCGGACGCCGAGAACATCGAGATCCACGGCTGGGATCACGTCGCGGTGCAGTTCGGGGACGGGCGCCGCGAGCTCCGTCCGCCCGTGGCCGACAGCGACGACGAGTTGGTCGAGGCGATCCGTTTCCTGGGGCAGACGGCCGTTCCGCCGCGCCCGTTCGACGATGCCCACCCCATGATGACGCTGGCGCTGGGCGACCGGTTCCGGCTGCACGCGATCGGGTTCGGGCTGTCCGACCGGCCGTCCATCGTGATCCGGCAGCACCTGCTCACCGACGTGACGCTGGACGACCTGGCCCGCACCGGCATGTTCCCGCGGTCGGTGGCCGACTTCCTGCGCGCGTGCGTGCGCGCCCGCGTGTCGCTGGTGATCAGCGGCGACCAGGGCGCCGGCAAGACGACGCTGCTGCGCGCGCTGATCGACGCGATCCCGCCGACGGAGCGCTTCGGCACGCTGGAGACCGACTATGAGTTGCTGACGCACCTGCATGCCGACCGCGCCAACGTGGTCGCGCTGCAGGCCCGGGTGGGCCTGGGCGAGCGTCAGGACGGACGCAACCTGGGCGAGTTCACCGTCGCCGATCTGATTCCCGAGGCGCTGCGGCAGAACCTGATGCGGCTGATCGTCGGCGAGGTGCGCGGCGTCGAGGCGGGCGCGATGTTCGAGGCCATGCAGGCCGGAGCGGGCACGATGAGCACGACGCACGCGCATTCGGCGCTGTCGACCATCGATCGGCTGGCCGCGCGTGTGGCGCAGGGCGGCGTGCTGGGCATCGAGGAGGCCTACCGCCAGATCGCGCACAACATCGGTTTGATCGTGCATGTCTGCCTGGTGGACGACACGTGGCGCGGCGGCGTGCGGCGGCGCTTCGTGGACGAGATTCGTCAGGTCACCGGCGGGTTCGAGAATGGCCGTCCGATCACGTCGCTGGTCTATCGCGCCGATGACGGCAGCGATGGCCTGCTGAGCCCGGATGCCGGGCTGGTCGATCGGATCCGTCCCTTCGCGGGGGTGGTGCCACGATGAACGCCGCCCTGTTTGGGCTGTGTGCCGCGGTCGCCGCGGCCGGCCTGTTTACCCTGATCGTCGCGATGATCACCGATCCGGCACCCGCCTCGGGCTCGACCGTGCGCACCCTAGGGGAGAGGGTCAGACGCACCTGGTGTCGTTTGCCTGTGGGCCGTCGCCGACTGATCATCGCGGCGCTGATCATTGGAGTGATCGCCTACGTGATCACGTTGTGGGTGCCGATTCTGGTGATCGTGCCCGCGCCGATCATCGCGTTGCCGCTGCTGTTGGCCGACCCGCCGAACCACCGCATCGAGATGCTGGAGGCGCTCGATCGCTGGGTGCGGGCGTTGGCGGCGTCCATCCCGACCGGCAAGTCGATTCCGGACGCGCTGCAGGCCACGCGTGCCCAGGCGCCCGGGCCGCTGGCGGAGCCGGTGCTGTTGCTGGCGCAACGTTTGGCGCAGCGCTGGGGTGTGCCTGACGCGCTGCGGGCGTTGGCGGACGATTGCGACAGTCCGGACGTGGACGCGGTGGCGGCCGCGCTGATCGTGGCCAGCGATCGCGGCGGGCTCGGTGCGACGGCGACGCTGGAGGCCCTGGCCGATTCGATCCAGGACCGCCTGGCCGCGGCCCGCGACATCGAGACCGAGCGCGCCAAGCCGCGCATCGTCGTGCGCCAGGTGACCGGCATCATCGTCGCCGTGATCATCGTGGTGCTGATCACCAGTCCCGACTATTTCGCGTCGTATCGCACGGGTTTCGGGCCGCTGATCATGGCGGGGCTGATCGCGATCTTCCTCGGATCGCTGTTCCGGCTGCGCATGGCGGGCGTGTCGCACCACCAGGCGCGCATCCTGATGGGCCGGATCCGGGACGAGGTGGGGGTGCCGCAATGATCAGCCTGTGTGTGATCGCGATCGTGGCCGGCTGTTGCGTGGTCGGCGGACTGGCGATGGCGGTGATCGGCTGCCTGCGCAGCCCGCGGCGCCTGGACGACGCGCTTGCGCTGTTGACCGTCGGCGATGCGGCACGGGAGGCGGGGCTGAGCGGCGATCAGACGGTGTCGCTGATCGGCGATCCGGGCAGTCGGGTGGAGCGTGCGGCCGTCCTGGCCTACCAGCGCCTGCATCTGCCGCTCAGCCCGGCGACCGAGCGGCTGTTGGCATTGCAGGGCCGTCCGATCAGCGACTTCTTCGCATCCAAGCTGATCCTGGCCGTGGCTGGCCTGGCCGCGCCGCTGCTGGTGTCGGTCGCCGATCTGGCGTTCGGGCTGGGCCTGGGTGCCGTCCCGGCCGCGCTGTCCCTGGTGGGGGCCGCGCTCGGATACTTCTGGCCCGATCTGTCGCTGCGACGCAGTGCGGCGCAGGTGCGCCGCGATGCCGCCGAGGCGCTGAGTGTGTTCTTCGATCTGGTGATCCTGGAGCGACTGGGCAATTCGTCGGCGACGCAGGCGCTGCACCGGGCGGCCGAGCTGTCCGATGTCGCCGTGTTTGGCCAGATCCGCGGGGCGCTGCGGCGCGCGCAGTTGCAGCAGAAACCGCCCTGGAACGAGCTTCACAAGCTCGCTAGTGAGCTGCGGATGTCCGATCTGGACGACCTCGCCGACGTCCTCAGCCTGGACGAACAGGGCGCCGCGCTGGTCGGGGCGCTGCGGGCCCGGGTCAGCGAGCTGCGCCGGGCGCACCTGGCCAAGGAGAGGATTGCGGCGCAGCGCGACACCGAGGCCATGACCATCTGGATGGTCATTCCCGTGCTCGTCTTCGCCCTGCTGTTCCTGGGGGCGCCGCTGCTGAGGATCACGGCCATGACGTGATCGCCGCGGCATCCGCCGCATGACCGTATAACCAATGTGACAAGGAGAAATGACATGATNATCCTGCTGACGCGGCTCACGCTGTGGGTGCTGAACTGGCGCGATGNGCTGGAGGCCGGGNTGACGCGCCGCCTGGAGGCGCGCCGCCGCGTGGCGGTGTGTGGGTGCGGCGAGCGTGGCCTGGCGCAGTCCACNGAGACGGCGCTGCTCGTGGCGGGCGCGGTGCTGGTCGCGTCGATCATCTTCGTCGCCGTCAAGGCGCTGATCCAGACGAAGATGAACGAGGCGACCGGCGGGGCCCAAGGTGTCTCCTGACGCAGATCACCGGCGATCCAGGGGCATGGCCGAGTCGGTCCAGTGGGCGATCTTGATGCCGCTGGTGATCACGTGCCTGATCGGCATCGTCGGTGTGTGTCTGTGGTTGTCGGGACGCAGTGCGGCCCAGGATGCGGCGTTCGCGGGGGCCGAGTCCGGGGCAGTGTTCGGCGCCGACGCGGGACAGGCCATCGCGGCGGCCACGCAGGTGGCCACGGCGTCGGGTCTGGATGACGTCGAGGTGCAGGTGGAATCGCAGGACGGGCAGCTGGTCGTCGAGGTGTCGGCGCGGGTGCAGACGTTCCTGCCCAACGGTGTGGATCCGCGGGTCCACGGCCGGGCGACACGTCCGAAGGAGGGATGAGATGCGNAACAGGATGGACGAACGCGGCGCGGCGGCGGTCGAGGTGGCCGTGCTGATCCCGGTGCTGCTGCTGGTGTGCATCGGTGCCGTGGCGGCATGGCGGCTGTGGTGGGCGGGGGCCCAGCTGCAGTCGGCGACGGCCGCGGCCGCGCGGGCCGCCGCGCAGGCAGCCACGCCCGAAGCCGGGCGGTCCGCTGCGGCCGCGATCCTGTCGAGCGATCTGCATGATGCGGGTTTGGCGTGCGCCAATACGGACGTGCTCGGGGCTTCGTCTCAGTTCTCCGCGCTGTCTGCGACCGTCGGGCAGGCCGGTGAGGTGGTCGTGGCGACCAGCTGTTCGGTCGCGCTGTCCGATCTTGTGTTTCCAGGATTGCCGGCGTCGATCACGGTTCGTTCGGCGGCGACCGAAGCTATCGATACGTACGGAAAGCGGTGACGATGAACGCTGCAGTGAGCTGGATCCGGCGCGTGGCCGCGCTGGTCGCGGTGATCGCCTTGGTCGTGGCCGTCCCGGCCGCGCTGGTGGCCTGGGGGCGTCTGGGCTCGCTGACGCAGCTGGATTGGCGCGTCCTGTGGACGTCGTCGGATGGCGGCGCCCTGCTGCTCGCAGGCCTGACGGTCATCGGCTGGTGGGCCTGGCTGTGTGTCGTGTCCTGCCTTGTCGGCGAGCTGGCCGCGCATGCCAGCTGCGGTCGGGTGCACATCCGCGTGCCGAGCACCGGCTGGTTCCGTCCGGTCGCGGCCGTGCTGATGGTGGCGATTCTGGGGGCCGGCATCACCGCCGCGACGCCGCGCGAGGCGCTGGCAGCACCGGCGCCCGCGGCACCGGCACCCGCAGCGCAGGCCGCACCTGCGCAGCCGTCAAGCGTCGTGCAGCCGTCCGCGGACGCGGTGGCGCCGCGCACGCCGACGGTGAATCACGTGGTCAAGTCGGGCGATGACCTGTGGAGCCTGGCGCAGCAGTACCTGGGTGACGGGTCGCAGTGGCGCCAGATCGTGGCCGCCAATGCGACGCTGCTCGACCCGGCCAGCGACCTTCCCGTCGGTGCGGTGTTGGCGATCCCGGTGCCGGACGCGCCGATCCCCGTGGCGCCGCCGCCCGTGATGCCCGACCAGGCGCCGGGCACCAACCAGACGATGGTCGTCGTGCGTGCGGGCGATTCGCTGTGGAGCCTGGCGCAGCAGTATTTGGGTGATGGCGGCCGCTGGCCGGCGCTGTTCGAGGCGAACCGGACCGTGGTGTCGGATCCGGGCGTGATCCGTCCGGGCTGGGAGCTGCGCCTGCCGGGCGGGACCGACGCCGCACCGG
>WRGV01000183.1 GCA_009787035.1 Propionibacteriaceae bacterium
CATCAACACTGCCAGCCTGTTCAGCCCGTCCTCGTGGGTTCTCAAGGCCATCGAGCTGATTCCGCGTGCCAAGGAAGCGATCGATGGCGTCGAGTATCACTTCTTCGGCGACTGGAACAGCGTGCTTGTCATCGCGGATGCGTTGAACCACCTGGCAGACTTCAGCGACGATCTGGCGGTTGAGGTGCATGTGGCGAACTCCTCCTGCAAGGCCAATTGGGATGGCCAGGCGGCCGACGCTGCGTATGACTACTTCCAGACGCTGCGCACGGACATGGGCCAGCACGGGCCGGCGCTGCGCCAGGCCGCGAAGGATCTGCAGGATGTCGCGTTCGGCATGGAGTCCGAGGCCCAGGCGCTGGAGGGTGCGCTGTCCGTTCTGCTTGATCGCGTGCTCATTCTCGCTGTGTCCGCAGCTGTTTCTGCTGCGGCGAGCGCAACGGGGATTGGAGCTCTTTCGTGGGCCGCGGTGGCGTTGGAGGCATATCAAGCCGAGAACACGGCCTATCAGGTTATTGACATCTTCGGGCGAGTGGAAAGCATTACTGACCTTGTGGTCGGGTTGAGCACGAAGTATGGGGTAGGGCTCGATGCTGATGCCGAATTGACGCTGCCCAAGCCCTACTGATGAGAAGCGGTGAACCGATGAGTGACTCAACGTATGATTCCCAGATGATGGCTGCGGGGCAGCCTGGTGCCGATTGGTTTGCTGACACGCCGCGACGGTCGTTGACGGCCCTGCGCGATCGGACGGACGATCCCGAGTTGCGCGCGTTACTGGGCGATGTGATCGAAGGTCGTCGGCCGGTGCGCGATCTTGCCTCGTCAGCCGGATTTGGGCGAGTGGCAGAGGCGGGTCTGACCGCGTACCGCCACTTTCTGGAAACTGCCTCGTCCCAAGAACTGGCCGCCCTGGCGCAAGAGGCCCAGCGGCAGGGCGTGGCGGCAGGTATTCTCAGCCTCAATCAGAATATAAGCGTGGAGGGGATGTGAAGCGCGACCGGCTAGTTAATTTCCAAAAAGATCCCTACGGACTATCGTTCGAGAAGTTCGGTACCTACCGCGATCCATACTGGTGGATCTTCTTTCCCTTCAACAGATTGATTTCGAGCGCTGCTGTGTTCTTGGTCATCGTACTGTTTTGTTGCTTTGCGGACGGTCCCATCGGGGTCGGGACATGGGTGGCGTTGCCCATCAGCGCAATTGTGGTCGCCTCGCTCGTCCGCTATGTCCAGTTGGCGGTGCGCGACAGCAAGTCGGGCGCGCCGGCTTTGTCGAAGCAGGCATTCCATTGGGCGATCGCGGCGGCCTGCGAGATCTTCGGCGGTGTCATCGTCGCCTTGATCTGGGTGTCGGGCGGGTATTCCTGAGCGGCGGGTTGCCGGGGATGTGGGGATCGGGCGAGAGACAGTGCGTCGTCCGGTCGCGGTTCGCCGGCCTGCTCGTCGCGCCCCGTCATGTCACCGATCTGCCCGACGATGTCGATGCCGTCAAGGCCTGCCCGGAGGCGTGGCTGACGATGCGGTGGTTATGCCGGGCGTGGATATGTCCACGCGTGCGCATGCATCCGTGGTAGTCTGTGCCAAGTTTGTGAAGGTGGCGCAGGCAGGTCTTGGTGGAGGGGATGCTCGACCCCGATGAGAACGTACGGATGGAGGGAATGTGAAACGTCAACCGCCGCATCGCCTAGGTGAGGATCCGTTCTGCTTGGCTTTCGGGAAATACGGAGACTACAAGACCGTGCGCTGGTGGTTCTTTTACCCCTGCAACACGGTGCTATGGGTCGTCCCATGGCAGGTGTTCGTCGTGGTGCTCTTCTGTTTTGGGCCTGGGGCTGGGCCTGTCGGGCCCGGGACACCGGTGGCTCTGGCGATCACCGCAATTGTGGTCGCCTCGCTCGTCCGCTATGTCCAGTTGGCGGTGCGCGACAGCAAATCGGGCGCGCCGGCTTTGTCGAAGCAGGCGTTCCACTGGGCGGTCGCGACGACCTGCGAGATCTTCGGCGGTGTCATCGTCGCCATCATCTGGGGGGCCGTCACCCAGTAGGAGTGCGGGGGGGTGCGTCCCTCCGTCGATTGGTGGATGTGGCCTCGGCTACGTAGTTCACCCGGATAGTGGAGTGAAAACCCGTCTGGGGGCCGATGACAGGCGTGCTTGTGTTCAGACAGAGTGGGTGGTGTCCGGAGCGATATCCGGATCCGGTGGAAGCGAAGGAGCAACCGCCGGGCTGAACAGGTGAACCAAACACTCTGAAGGGAGACACCCCAATGTTCAAGCACCGTATCAAACTGGTGGCAGCCGGCATGGCCGTCGTCTTGACGGCCGGCACGTTCTCGCTGGTCGGAACGCAGAGCGCGTTCGCGGCACCGGCTGCCACGAATCTGACGTCGTCGTCATGTCCGTCGGTGATCCAAAGTGGTCAGACGTCGGGCTGCGTGACCGAGCTGCAGAACCTGCTGAAGGCGAAGGGGTATAACCCCGGCACCGTGGACGGCGTCTTCGGCGCCAACACGAAGAGCGCGGTGATCGCGTTCCAGAAGGCCAACGGCCTGACCCAAGATGGCCTGGTCGGTGCGCAGACCAAGGCGAAGCTCTATGCGACCACCACGTCGAGTGCGGTGCCGGCGGCAGTCAACCTGACGTCGTCCTCGTGCCCGTCGGTGATCCAGAGCGGCCAGAAGTCGGGCTGCGTGACCGAGCTGCAGAACCTGCTGAAGGCGAAGGGGTATAACCCCGGCACCGTGGACGGCGTCTTCGGCGCCAACACGCTGGCAGCTGTCAAGAGCTTCCAGTCGGCCAGCGGCCTGACGGTCGACGGTCTGGTCGGCACCAACACCAAGGCGAAGCTGTACGCCACCACGACGTCGAGTGCGTCGGGGTCCACGGTGGCACAGAAGGCCGCCAGCATCGCCGTGTCCCGGTTGGGGGCGTCGCAGGTCAGCGTCATCGACGAGTACAACTCGATGTCCTCGGTGAAGTTCTCGACCTCCGACCCGTGGTGCGCCATGTTCGTCAGCACCACGCTGCGACGGGCCGGCTACACCGGCGCGATCACGGCCTCGGCGCGGGACTTCCGGCCCGACGGCCCGGATCGGTACAACACGTCGGTCGCCACGAACTTCACGTGGATTCCCAAGGGTTCCACGCCGCGTCCGGGCGACATTGCGTTGTGGAACTGGAACGGCGGCCAGGTCGCTGAGCACTCCAACATCGTGGTCAGCGCCAGCTCCGCCACCGTGTTCACCCTCGTGGGTGGCGCCCAGGGTTCCTCGGTGCCGGGCCTGAGCACGCACGAGGTCACGACGATGACATCGGCGCAGGAGGGCTACAGCGCACTGCTGGGCTTCGCGCGTCTGAAGTGAGAGGCTGCCGTTGACGGCAGACGTGGAGATCAACCGTTGCCCCGCCTGGCTCAAGACCCAGGCGGGGCAACCGCATCGTGGCCCTGCGCGGACGTCCGCACGCCCAGCTGTGGGCTGTGCCGTGGACCCGGCATCGGCCGATCGGGTGATACTAAACTGACAAGTGCCATCGGGATGATCACCGAGGAAAGATCATCCCAGCGCCCGATGCGCGCCCTGCGTCGCCCAGGTGACAATGGGCATCGAGGCCGCCGGCGAACGGCACGGCGGCCACTGGAGGCACGCGATGGTCAGCGATATGACGCCACTGGTGCATCCCAGCCGGGACGCACCGGCCCCGGCGAGCAGTCTGCGCGGCTGGGACATCTTCACGGGCGTGGGCCTCGCGTGCGTCTTCCTGTCGGTGCTGGCGATGGACGAGCCGGCGGTGTGGTGGGCGCCGCCGTGGTGCTGTGCGGCGGTGTGGTATATCGTGATCGGCCGGCGTGCCCTCATCACCGGTCGCCTCAGGTGGGCGCGGGTGTACGCCGCCGGCGCCGCGATCTTGATGCTGTGGGGCGCGGTCGTCGATCCATGGCTCAATCCGTGGGTCGCCACGGTCGTGCCGCTGATCTGGTGGTTGTTCCTGCCCGATCGCCGTCGGGCCGTGCTCTGGACGGCTGCGCAGTGCGTCGGCCTGGTCGCCGGGATGATCGTGTTCCAGAGCCTGTTCGAGCCGAACGCCTGGTCGCAGCAGAAGACGGTCGTGTACCTGGTCGGCTTCCCGATTCTGATCATCGCGGCCAGCATCGTGGGCGGGCGGTGGGTCGAAGCGGTCTTCAACTGGGGACGCGAGCGCGCCCTGCTGGTGCGCGATCTGCGCAGCACCGAGCAGCAGCGCATCGAACTGGCGCGGGAGGCCGCGGCGGCCGATGAGCGGCTTCGTCTGGCGCAGGAGATCCACGACACCATCGCCCAGGACGTCGCCGGGCTGCGCCTGCTCGTCCAGCAGGCGCGCCGACAGGCCGACGTGGTTGCGAGTCCGCACAAGCCGCTGGATCGGACGCTCAGCATGATCTCGACAGCCACCGACACCGTGCTGACGCAGACGCGGGTGCTGATCACGACGACGATGCCGGTGCTCGATTCGTCGTTCCCCGAGGCGGTCGACCGGATCGTGACCAGGTTCTCGAACGAGACGGGCATCGTGATCAATGCGGATGTGACAGATGTCAGGTTGTCGCGCGAGGCCGAGGTGGCGTTCGTGCGCTGCCTGCAGGAGGGGTTGTCGAACGTCCGCAGGCATGCGCAGGCCTCGCAGGTGTGGGTGTCCATCAGCGAGACGGACGACACGGCAGTGATGACGCTGACCGACAACGGTGTGGGCATGGCGGCCGGTGCGAGCCGAGGCTTCGGGCTGCCGGGCATGGCTGAGCGGGTGCGCCTGGCCGGTGGCAGCTTCACGATNGAGTCGCCCGGAGCG
>WRGV01000184.1 GCA_009787035.1 Propionibacteriaceae bacterium
GTAGTGCTCGATCAGTGCGAGCATCTGCGTCTCCAGCCACGGTGCGGCGGCGAACAGACGCTGCCGGGCCGTCTCGCGCAGCGTCAGATAGAGCAGCACGTCGTCGGTCGTCTGGCCCAGGCCGGCCTGGAACGCGTCCACATTGACGGGCAGCATCGCCAGCACGGGCGGATCGACCAGCGGCAGCCCGGAATCGTTGCCCGACAGCACCTGCGTGGCCAGCGCGCCGATCGCCTGCGCCAGGTGCTGGGAGTACATCGCGCCGGCGGCCTGTTTCGCCATCGGCGTGAACAGGTTTTGCAGCGAGTCGAGCGGCGAGGCCTCCGCATCGGCGGCCGGGCCGCCCTGGCTCAGCAGGTCGGACATCGCGTTCGCGATGCGCGTCACGATCGGCTCGGCGATGGCCCGCCAGTTGTCCATCGAGTGCTCGACCCATTCGGCCCGCGACCAGGCGTGCGGTTCCAGGGTGGTTGCGGGCAGGGACGTCGCCGGGTCGAGCCAGTTCTGTGCCAGCCGCAGCGCGTCGGCGACGCGGCGCTGGTCGTTCTGGTTCTGGCTGGGGTCGGAGCCGAGCGAGGCCACGTACTGCCGCGCCAGCGAGCGCGTCTGCGCCCAGTCGACGCCGCTGTTCGGATCGGTGGCCGCCGGGCCCATCTGGGCCATCATGCGCTGGACCTGCGCCATCATCGAGGGCAGGTCGACCGTGCCGTCCGGACCCGACAGGCCCAATCGGCGGAACAGCGCGGCCAACGGGTCTTCGTCGTCGCCGTGCGGGGCACCGTTGCCCGGGACAGGCGGCTCATCGTTTCCGCCTCGACGGGGTGGCTGGCCTTCATCCATTCCGAACTCCTGACATCCACCATCCAGTGTACGTGTGGCCGCCCGCCGGGCGGGTGGTTCGCCCGAGCGTCGGGCGTGCGCCAGTAGAGTGGGTGCCATGACGTCCACAGCCGCGCAAGCGCCAAGTCTCGGCCTGCATCGACGCAGCCGCCGCGTGACCGCCGTCCTGGCGGGTTCGCTGTTGGCCGTGGCGCTGGTGTTGCTGGTGGTCTGGCCGACGCCGTACATGATCTGGGCCACCGGGGGACAGGCCAACGTGCTGGTCGGGCCCAACGGCGGCGCGGCGATCACGGTGCGGGGCATCACCCCGCAACCGGTCAACGGCACGCTGCTCGTCAGCTCGGTGACCGAGCAGGCGCCGCGGGCGGGTCTGCCGCAGCTGCTGGCTGGCTACATCGCCGGGGGCCACGACGTGTTCCCGCTGGAGGTGTCGCAGCTGGGCGTGTCCGAGCCGTCCGGGACATCGGACGATTCGCAGCTGGCCCCCTGGCAGCGCAACGCGGTGGTGGCGGCGCTGCGGGCCGCCGGGTATCAGCCGGCGCAGGCCGCGATCGTGTCGTCGGTCGTGGTGGGTGGGCCGGCCTACACGCTGCTGGACGTCAACGACATCGTGACCGCGGTGGACGGCACGCCGGTGAGCTCGGCTGCGGCGGTCGCCGATGCGATCGCCAAGCGCTCGCCGTCGCAGACCATCCAGTTCGACATCCTGCGCGGCGATGTCGCCTACGACGACATCGAGGTGACCTCGCAGGCCGCCAACGACGACCCGACGGCCACGGTCGTGGGGGCCTCGTTCGCCAACACGTTCACGTTCGCGCCGGCCGACGTGCGCTTCAATCTGGCCCCGGCCGCCAACGACCCGACCTCGGGGCTGATGATCGCGCTGGGGCTGTACGACATGCTGCAGCCCAACGACGTGTTGCGCGGGTGGACGGTGTCGGGCATCGGCGAGGTCGATCCGTCCGGCGCCGTCTCGACCCAGCCCGTGGTCGGGGTGCACGAGCGGGCCACGGCGGCGGTCGATGCGGGGGCCAAGATCTTCTTCGTCCCCGACACGGCCTGCTCCATCGCCGCGGCGTTCTCGGGCCAGATGACGGTCGTCCAGGTGGCCAATCTGTCGGATGTGATCGCCGACCTGGGCCTGTTGGCGACCGATCCGAAGTCGCCGCAGGTACATTACTGCTGAAATGTTCCATGTCTGGTGGTGCGGTGCGGGCTGCGTCCCGTAACGTTGCACCCAAGGACAGCACTGCTCACGACCACAGCGGGAGGGCTGCGTGGCAACAGCAAAGAAGCCCGGCACAACAACCATCGCGCATCCGCGCCTGTTGATTGCCGGCGGTGTGATCGTCGTCGTCATCATCGCCATCATGGTGGCGGCACGGTTCTGGACGGAGGTGCTGTGGTACCGCAGCGTGGGTGCCTCCGACGTCTACTTCACCCGGCTGGTCGCCAGCCTGGTGCTCCTGGTTGTGTTCGGCGTGCTGATGGGTGTCGGGATCGGCATCAACATCTGGGTGGCCCAGCGCATGCATGCGAGCGCGCGCGGCGTCCATACGCCCTGGCCACTGCGGCGGGCGGCCGCGATCATCCCGGCCGTCGTGATCGGGTTCTTCGCCGGCATGTCGGCCACGTCACATGCGGACATGGTGCTGGCGTTCCTGAACCGCACACCGTTCGGCCAGACTGATCCGTACTTCGGCATCGATCTCGGCTTCTACGTCTTCAGCCTGCCCTGGTGGCAGTACGTGTGCGCGATGCTGATGACGACGCTGGTCATCGGCGGGATCGCTGCGGCGCTGGCGCACCTGGTGATCGGGTCGATCCGGCAGTCGCCCATCCGCGTGCACCAGCCCAGCGGCGACGGTGCTACGGCCCCCGACTTCGAGTTCCACAACCCGTTCGGACGCTCCGCGCAGGCGCACCTGTCGGTCATGGTCGGCCTGATCTTGGTGGTGCTGGGCGTGCAGTCGCTGCTGGCCCGCTACGCGTATTCGTACTCGGGCAACGGCCTGTTCACGGGCATCAACTACACCGATGACCACTCGCGCATCATCGCGCGGCTGGTGATCGCGATCATCGCGTTCATCTGTGCGGTCGTCTTCTTCGTGAACGCGTTCCTGCGCCGCTGGCCGATCGCGGTGTCGGCCGTCGTGCTGATGATCGTGTCGAGCCTGGTCATCGCGGTGATCTACCCGATGGCGGTGCAGCGGTTCTTCGTCAAGCCGGACGAGCCCATCGTCGAGAAGCCGTACATCGCCAACCACATCACGGCCACGCGCGACGCGTACGGCGTCGAGAACACGCAGATCACCGACTACTCGGCGCAGACCACGACCAGCGCCGGCCAGCTGAAGGCGGACGCGGAGGCGCTGCCCGGCATCCGGCTGATGGATCCCACCGTTATCGCGCAGACCTTCGAGCAGCTGCAGCAGGTGCGCGGCTACTACTCGTTCCCGCCCACGCTCAACGTCGACCGCTACACGATCAACGGGCACGAGACCGATGCGATCGTCGCGGCCCGCGAGATCGACCAGTCGGGCATGCCCGACCAGAGCTGGAACAACGTGCACACGGTGTTCACGCACGGCTTCGGCATGGTCGCCGCCTACGGCAACCAGCGCCAGGCCAACGGCGAGCCGAGCTGGATCGTGGGCGACATCCCGCCCACGGGCGCGATCACGCAGACGCAGCCGCGGATCTACTTCGGCGAGCGCACCAACACGTACGCCATCGTGGGTGCCCCGGCGGGCGCGGCGCCGGTCGAGCTGGACACGCCCGGCGGCGGCACGTCCAGCAATGGCACGCTCAACACGTACGAGGGCACCGGCGGCGTGCCGGTCGGCGGGGCGTGGCACCGGCTGCTGTACGCGGTGCGGTTCACCGATCTGAACCTGCTGCTGTCCGACCGCGTCAACCCCGCATCGAAGATTCTGTACGACCGCACGCCCGCGCAGCGGGTCGCCAAGGTGGCCCCGTGGCTGACGGTCGACTCCAGCCCGTTCCCGGCCGTCGTGAACGGACGCATCGTGTGGATCCTCGACGGCTACACCACGTCCGACCGCTACCCGAACTCGCAGCAGACGACGATGCCGACCCCGGCGGGCGCGTCGGCGTATGGGGTGAGCGGCCAGCAGCTGAACTACATCCGCAACTCCGTGAAGGCGACCGTGGACGCGCTGGACGGCACGGTCACGCTGTACGCGTGGGATCCGACCGATCCGATCCTGCAGACCTGGGAGAAGACGTATCCGGGCCTGCTGCAGCCCAAGTCGGCGATCTCGCCGGATCTGCTCAGCCACCTGCGCTATCCGACCGACCTGTTCAGCGTGCAGCGCCAGATCCTGGGCCGCTACCACACCACCGATCCGAACACGTGGTACCAGCAGTCGGACCTGTGGCAGGTGCCGAACGATCCGGTTTCGGACACGACCCAGCAGCAGCCGCCGTACTACCTGTCCATCAAGTGGCCGGGCGACTCCGACCCGGTGTTCAGCCAGACGTCGGTGTACGTGCCGTCCAGTCGGCAGAACCTCGGCGCATTCCTGGCGGTGGTCGCCGACGCATCGTCGCCCGACTACGGGAAGATACGTGCCCTGAAGCTGTCGGACACGCAGCAGATCTCGGGGCCCAGCCAGGCGTTCAACGCGATCAAGACCGACCAGGATGTCGCCGACCAGCTGTTGCCGTTCACGACGAACGGCTCGGCCACGGCCATCTACGGCAACCTGTTGACGCTGCCGCTGGGCGGAGGGCTGATCTACGTGCAGCCGATCTACACGCAGAACAACACCTCGGGCGGCACGGGCAGTTATCCGGTGCTGCGGTTCGTCGCGGCCATGTTCGGCAACCAGATCGGCATCGGCGACACGCTGCAGTCGGCGCTCAACTCGGTGTTCGGCGGCGACGCCGGGGCCAGCACGGGTGAGGAGGTGACGCCGTCCACCGGCGGCGACGGCTCGACATCGACGCCGCCCGCGACG
>WRGV01000185.1 GCA_009787035.1 Propionibacteriaceae bacterium
CCGCGGCCGCTGTCGCCCACCGCGCTGCAAGACACCTGGCGCCACAACGAGGGCCAATACCCCGGCGGTTATTACTACATCATGCACATATTTACGAGCAATCATTTCGTGCGCTCGGTATGGACGATTCGAATGGCGAACGCCTTATTGTCGTTCGGTCTTTTCGCGGCCCTGTTATGTCTGCTGCCGGCGGCGTCGCGTCGCCTGCTGGTTTACACGGCCGTCGCCACTTTCGTGCCGCTTGTTTTCTACATTGTGACGTCGGTCAACCCGAGCGCCTGGGGCATCATGGGCGTGGTGACGGCCTGGTTCGGGCTGCAGGGTGCGTTCGTCGCGTCCAGCCGGGGCCGGCGCATCGCGTTGGGCGCGCTGGCCGTCTTCGGCACGGTGCTCGCGGCGCTGTCGCGCTCCGACTGTGCCGCCATGTGCGCGGTGGCCGCGGCGTCGGTGATCGTGCTGCACTGGCCGACGTGGAGCCAGTGGAGGCAGTGGGCGCACCAGGCGCGGCAGTGGCGACAGGCGGTGTGGCAGGTCGGTGCGGTCGCCGTCGTGCTGGTGGTGGCCGTCGTGGGCTTCTTCTCGGGCGCACAGCACAGCGCGCTGTCGTCGCAGACCGCGACGAGCCAGAGCCCGCACAACGACACCGCCTTGGAGCTGCTCTGGCACAACATCCAGCAGCTCCCGTCGCTGTTGGGCCAGATGTGGCAGGCGTCGCTGGGGTATCCCGACTTCTCGGTGTCGGCGCTGGCCGGGTGGTTGCCGATGATCGCGGCGTTCGGTCTGCTGTTCTGGGGCCTGCGCCGCTGCAACTGGCGCAAGGTTCTGGCGCTGGTCGGTGTCGGAGCGGCCATGTGCGCATTGCCGCTGTACATGGCACAGAGCCTGTTCTCGCCGCTGACCACCAGCGGCATCCAGGGTCGCTACATGGCGCCGTTGGTGATCGTCTTCTTCGCCATCGCGATGATGCGTCGGGACGCGTCGGGGGCCGGCACGCTGTCGTGGCCGCAGACGGTGACTGCGCTTCTGCTCGTGGCCGCCGGCAACGCGCTGGCGCTGTACACGCTGATGCGGCGCTACATCACCGGACTGAACGACTTCACGATCAACCTGGACGCCCACGTCCAGTGGTGGCCGTCGGGTGTGCCCTCGCCGATGCTGGTGTGGGTCCTCGGCAGCCTCGGCTTCGCCGCCGCACTGCTGTGCCTGGTCGCGGTGCGCCGCGCCCACGATGCCATCCCGCGGGAGATCGGTGCCACGCCGGCGCAGGAGCGGCTCACGCCCTCGACGCCGTCGCGGGCGCTTGAGAGCTAGTCGATCTCGACGCGGGCGGTGGAGTAGATGGGGCCGATGGTGCGCTTGTCGGTGCGGATCGCGAAGTTGGCGGCCTGGTACAGCCGGGCCAGCTGACGGTCCTGCGCGTCGAAGAGGGTGAGGGTGACGTTGAAGTCGTCCTCACCCATGCGCAGATCGGGCAGCACGATGACCACCTCGTGCGTGCCGGTCAGGGGCGGCAGGGGCTGATGCATGTTGTCGGACGAATCGGTGACCAGCATCAGCGCGCCCATGAAGTTCTCGACGCGCACCTGCACGTGCCAGTCGGGCACGGGCTGGTCGAAGTCGACCACGCAGTGCACATGCAGGTCCGAGCCCGGGGGCATGACCACCTGCCAGTCCGAGATGGCCGGTGAGCCCAGCGAATCGGTGAGGAAGACCCGCTCGATGCTCGCGCTGGCCAGCGGCCGTTCGTCCGACGCGTCGGCGTGCTCGCTTGCCATGATCTGTTGGTAGTCGTGGCGCAGGCGCTGCAGCGCCACCGTCGGCACATCGTCGACCACAAGATGCCCGTGTTCGAGCACCATGGCCCGTTCGCAGACATCGGCGACCTGTCCGGCAGAGTGCGACACGAGCACGATCGTGCGGCCCTCCTGCTGGAACTCGTGGATCTTGGCCATGCACTTGTTCTGGAAGGGCTCGTCGCCGACGGCGAGCACCTCGTCCACCAGCAGGATGTCGGGGTCGACGTGCACGGCCACCGAGAAAGCCAGCCGCACATACATGCCTGACGAGTAGAACTTCACCTGCGTGTCGATGAACTCCGAGATGCCAGAGAAGTCGACGATGTCGTCGAAGTAACGCTCGGTCTCGGCCCTGGTGAGACCGAGGACGGACGCGTTGAGGAAGATGTTCTCGCGGCCCGACAGGTCGGGATGGAAGCCGGCGCCCAGCTCCAGCAGTGCGGCGATCCGGCCGCGGCTGTAGACCCGTCCGCCGTCGGGCGACAGGATGCCGCCGAGGATCTTGAGCAGCGTCGATTTGCCCGAGCCGTTCGGGCCGACCAGCCCGACGCTCTCGCCGGCCTGGATCGAGAAGCTGACGCCGTCGAGCGCGGCGAACGTCTCGTCGTGCAACCGGCCACCGTGGCCGTTGACCAGGCGATCCTTCAGCGATTTCTGTTTGCGGATCGAGAACTTCTTGGTCACGTCCTCGACGCGGACGATGTCGACTCCCATGTCACAGCTCCTGTGCGAAGTTGCGCTGCAGGCGTGTGAACACGCCCTCGGCCACGACGAGCAGCACCAGGCCCACCACCAGCGCCACACCCAAGCGCAGACCGAAGTCGCCGGGGTACGCCTGTTCACCGGCGAAGCGCCACATGGCGCGCTGCATGGCCATGACCGCCGTGGTCACCGGGTTGGCCAGATAGACGTTCTCGAAGATGCGGCCCAGCAGCCCATGCGGTGCGGCCCAGTCGTGCACGCGCACCCACGAGTACACGACGGGTGTGACCCAAAAGCCGATCATCAAGACGACCTCGACGAGGTACTGGATGTCGCGCAGGTAGATGTTGGCGGCCGACAGCACCAGCGCCAGGGCCGTGCCCCATACGATGACGATCAGCCACGCGGCGGGCAGGTACAACAGCTGGCTGGCCGACGCGGGGCGAGCGAACCCGCCCGTGAGCAGCACGGCCACCACGAGGATGACGAACTGGATCAGGTAGTTGAACAGCGCCGATCCCACGGCGGCCAGCGGGAATACCTCGCGGGGCAGACGGATCTTCTTGACGATGCCAGAGTTGGCGAGCACGCTCACCGTGCCGCCCGACACGATCTCCTGGAACAGGCCCCACAGGCCGAGCCCGGTGTAGACGTAGATCGCGAAGCCGTTGAGGCCGCGCGCCGCGCCGAGGAATTGCCCCATCACGAAGTAGTAGATGAGCAACATGATCAGCGGGCGCACCAGGCTCCACAGCAGGCCGAGCACCGAGTCCTTGTACTTGGCACGGATCTCGCGCCGGGTCAGCAGGTTGAGCAGGTGACGGCGTCCCCAGATATCGCGCACGCTGGCCGCGATGCCGACGGCCAGCCCCGAAGGCGGGGCCATGTCGGCCAGAGGCAGCGTGGCGAGCCGCTCTGCGCGCTCCACGGCCTCCGGCGTCATCGTCTGATCTTGCTGCATCGTCGGCAAGTCTACCCCGACATATGTGACTGACAGGTACTCCGGAGCAGGGACATGGGCGTCCGGCAAGGCATGGGGCGGCGGGCGTCGTGGCGCTGTCGGAGCCAGCCCTTAGGATGGGGGATGACGAAGGGGAATGCCGATGGCGGGAGTGCGGGACATCATGCGTGTGGCGTTGCCACGCGGATCGGCTCGGGGCCACATCGCCCGCGAGCTGGCCACCAAGGTTGGGCTGGCGCAGGGCAGCTCGTCCAGCGGCCCGTTCAACGACTACATCCATCAGGTGGAGCCGACCCTGTTCGTGCCGCCGGTGAGGTGGGACGGACAGCGGCCGCTGCTCAGCGTCGTCATCCCGTTCTTCAACACGCCCGACCGCTTCCTGCGTCCGCTGCTCGACGCCGTGATGGGCCAGTCGTTCGTGGGCTGGGAGCTGATCATGGCCGACGCCTCCACGGATGCGGAGCGAGCGCAGGCGATCCGCGCCGCGGCGGACGACGACCCGCGCTTCCGTTACGTGCGCCTGGACGAGAACGGCGGCATTTCGCGCAACACCAACGCCGCCCTGCCGCACTGCCGGGGCGACTATGTCGTCTTCACGGACCACGACGATCTGGTGTGCTCCGCAGCGCTGAACGAGGTGGCGGTCAGGGTGCTGGCCGATCCGACGATCGATGTCTGCTACAGCGATGAGGACGTGATGGACGAGTCGGGGCGTTTCCGCCACTCGCCGTTCTTCAAGCCGGCTTGGTCGCCGCACATGTTCTTGCAGTGCAACTACACCAACCACCTCAGCGTGATTCGNCGCACGCTGCTGGAGGAGGTGGGCGGGTTGCGCCCCGAACTGGACGGCGCGCAGGACTACGACCTCCTGCTGCGCCTGCACACGCTGGCGCNTCCGCTGGTGGTGGCGCACATTCCGAAGATCCTGTACCACTGGCGCCAGGCNCCGACATCGACCGCGCGGTCGATGGAGGCCAAGCCGTATGCGGTGCTGGCCGGCCAGCGGGCCCTGGGCGAATACCTGGAGCGGCTGGGCGTCGCGTGTGCCGGGGTTGAGCCGCAGCCGGCCCGCCCAGGCTGGTACCACGTTCGTCCGCGCTGGGCATGCCGCGCCGTCGTCGTCGTGGCCGTCAGCCCCGACCGGTCGGTCAACGAGCACCTGATCGGCCTGCTGGCTGGGGCCACGCGTTGCCAGAGCGTCGTCGCGAGGTACGTGGCGTTCGGCGGGGATGTGGCGGCGGTGTGGGCCGAGGTCGGCGATGCCGACGCGGTGGCGGTGATCGGCGCACCCTGCCTGCCTGACGATCCGGCCTGGTTGGACGAGCTTGTCGGCGTGCTCGCGTTGCCGCGCGCCGGCGTAGCGG
>WRGV01000186.1 GCA_009787035.1 Propionibacteriaceae bacterium
GTCGCCGGACGTCGTCCGGATCAGCCGCAACAGCCGGGCGAACGCGCCGTCCAGATCGCCCAGCACCACCTGCATGTCGGCGGCGGCCAGGTTGGCGTCGATGTCGGCGGGCGCAGCATCGGCGGTGGCGATCGCGTCCTGCGCCGAACCGTCCGCGGTGCGCAGAAGCAGGCCCACCTGGGCCTTGCCGGCGGCGGCCTCGGCATCGCGCGGGTTGGCGGCGAGCAGCTTGTCGAACTCGGCCAGCGCGGTCGGGTAGTCGCCGGCGGCCAGGGCCTCGTCCGCCTTGGCGAAGCGCGGATCGACGGCCGGCGCCTCAGACTCGGTAGCGGCGGCGCCGTCGGCGAGAACTCCCCCCGGCACGGGCTGGGCCTTGCCGGTGACGCCGTTGGCCAGCGCCAGCTCCAACACCTTGTCGATGAGCGCGGAGATCTGGGGCTTGTCCATCGTCCCCTGGAACAGCGGCACCATCTGGCCGCCCAACAGCGCGATGACGGTCGGCACCGCCTGGATGCCCAGGCCCTGCGGGATCGCCGGGGAGACCGAGACGTCCACCCGTGCCAACAGCCAGCGCCCGCCTGCGGCGTTGGCCAGCTCGATCAGCGCCTGGTCGACCGGCTTGGTCTCGGCGGCGCTGGGCAGGGTCAGCTCTAGGATCACCGGGTACTGCCGCGAATGCATCGCGACCGACTGGAACTCGGCCTCCGTCACGTCTTGCACGTAGCTGACACCGGGCTGCCCGTCCGTCTGCGGCGGGGATGCGGGGGCAAGAGTGGAAAGGTCGATCACGCCGGGACGATGCAGGTCAGCAGGACTCATAGCACCATTGTCCACCATGTCGCCGCGGTGCCGCCCGCGTGGCGCCCTGGTGCGGCAGAATGGAGCCATGGCTCATCCTCGCGCCGGACTTCCCGCGCTTCCCAGTGATCTCATCGACGTCGATGCTGTGGTCGGCGCCTACTACGACCTCGTCCCCGATGTCTCGGTCCCCGAGCAGGCGGTGGTGTTCGGCACGTCCGGACACCGCGGCGCCTCGTTGGACCACGCGTTCAACGAGGCCCACATCGCCGCGATCACGCAGGCGATCATCGAGTACCGCGCGTCGCAGGGCGTGACCGGGCCCCTGTTCATCGCCAAGGACACGCATGTGCTGTCGCTGCCCGCCTGGCGCACCGCCATCGAGGTGCTGCACGCCGCGGGCGTGACGGTGCTGGCCGAGCACGACGACGAGTACACGCCGACGCCGTCGCTGTCGCGCGCGGTCATCATGTACAACCGGACACACACGACCGACCAGGCCGACGGCATCGTCGTCACCCCCTCGCACAACCCGCCGCGCGATGGCGGCTTCAAGTACAACCCGCCGGACGGCGGCCCCGCCGACACCGACGCCACCAAGTGGATCGCCGCCCGCGCCAACGAGCTGCTGGCCACCCACACCCCGATCAAGCGCGATCGCTACGAGGCGATCTCGTCCGAGATCACGCGCTTCGACTACCGCACGCCGTACTGCACGGCGCTGAGCGAGGTCGTCGATCTGAAGCTCATCGCGGCCAGCGGCCTGCGCATCGGCGCCGATCCGCTGGGCGGGGCGTCGGTCGGCTACTGGCAGTGGCTGCGCGATCACACGCTGCCCAACCTGACCGTGGTCAACGAGGTCGTCGACCCGACCTGGCGGTTCATGACGCTGGACACCGACGGCAAGATCCGCATGGACTGCTCCTCGCCCAACGCCATGGCCAGCCTGATCAACAACCGCGACAAGTACGACTTGGCTACGGGCAACGACGCAGATTCCGACCGCCACGGCATCGTGACGCCCGACGCCGGCCTGATGAACCCGAACCACTACCTGGCCGTCGCGATCCAGTACCTGTATGCGCACCGTCCCGGCTGGCCGGGTGACTGCGGCGTCGGCAAGACGCTCGTGTCGAGCTCGATGATCGACCATGTCGCGCAGCTGCTCGGACGCAAGCTGGTCGAGGTGCCGGTGGGCTTCAAGTGGTTCGTGCCGGGCCTGATCAGCGGCACGCTGGGCTTCGGCGGCGAGGAGTCCGCGGGGGCCAGCTTCTTGCAGTTCGACGGGCGCACCTGGACGACCGACAAGGACGGCCTGATCATGGACCTGCTCGCCAGCGAGATCACGGCCACCACGGGCCAGACGCCCAGCCAGCTGTACGCGAAGCTGGAAGAGCAGTTCGGGACGTCCTATTACGCCCGTGTGGACGCCGATGCGACCCGGCCGCAGAAGGCCCGCCTGGCGGCGCTGTCGCCCGCCGACGTCGCCGCCTCGACACTGGCCGGTGACCCGGTGGAGCACATCTACACCAAGGCGCCCGGCAACGACGCCCCGATCGGCGGCATCAAGGTGACCACCGGCTCGGGCTGGTTCGCCGCGCGTCCGTCCGGAACCGAGGACAAGTACAAGATCTACGCCGAAAGCTTCCGCTCGCCGGAGCATCTCGCGCAGATTCAGGCGGACGCCCGCGAGGTCGTCGCGGAGGCGCTGGCTGGGTAGCAGCGACTACAGCGTGTTGGTGGTGAAGCCGAGACTCTGGGCTGCTGCCAGCAACGGGCCGTCGAAGCTCAGTACGGTGTCGGCGGATTTAGTGCGTGCCGTGGCGATCACGCACGCATCGGGCATTCGCAGGTGCGACACCAGGCGCACATGCGCGATGTCTTCGGCCTTTGGGTCACAGTAGACGAAGCCGATGTCCTCCAGCTCGCCGATCGCGTTAACCCATTCGGCTCGGTCGAGGCCCACCAGCACTTCAGCCAGCGTGAGTGCGCTCATATACAGCGGCAGGTCCGCGTCTCCGATCAACTCGGTGGCCACAGCGTGGAAGACATGGTTCGGATCCTCGAATGCGATCACGACGCTGGCGTCGACGGCGGTGCCCACTACCGGTCCCACTCCCGGCGAAGCTCCTCCAAATAGTACGGCCCCAGCTTGCTTGGGTGACGGCCAGCCAGAGCCGCGACCTTGTCGCGACGGGCCTGCCGTTCAATGGCGGCGTCGGAGGCAAGATGCTTCGCTCCCTCCGATGCCAGACGGTAGATCAACTTGGTCGTTGAGGTCTCCTCGGGCCACGCCGCCCGCGCAATCTCCAGGGCCGCTCGCAGTTCAGGAACCTCGGTGACCTGGTGCCGCTTCAGCATCGTTGGCATGACGGAAGTGTACCACCACGCATTTTGTCATGTGTCACCAGTCATGCGACACACTGATCCATCCTCAAACCGCTGTCAGGCCGCTGCACGGCCGTATTCTTGACCCGGAACGGCGCTTCATGGAACGGAGAGATGGCATGACCTACCAGCCCTTCCCAGCATTCCGAGACTGGCCCGTCGATTTCGACCCCAGCGTCGTAGACGCCTACGCCGAACAGCTGCTGCGGGCCAAGGCCATTGCGACGCCGGAGGCCCTGAATGCGGCTCTGAGTGTCGCCCTGCGCTCGGCCGCCGTCGAGACTGGAGCAATCGAGGGCCTGTACACGAGCGACCGAGGCTTCACGCGTACGGTGGCGACCCAAGCGGCGGCATGGGAGTTGTTGGCCGATGAGCGCGGCCCCAATGTCCGCCGATCGATCAACGACCAGATTGCGGGCTACGAGTATGTGCTCGATGCGGTCACCCGGCAGCGTCTGCCCGAGATCACTGAGAACTGGATACGGGAGCTGCATACAACGATCTGCGCCAGTAAGGATACCTACCGGGTGTTCTTGGAGAGTCCCCGCGGATGGCAAGACCAGCCGCTACCCAAGGGCGAATACAAGCACTTCCCCAACAATCCGACAAATCTGGCAACGAACGAGATTCATGAATATGCGCCGGTACTGGACACACCAGAAGAGATGAGGCGGCTGCTCGAGCAACTGTCTACGCCGGAGTTCGAGGCTGCTCACCCGGTCATTCAGGCGGCATACGCGCATTACGCCTTCATTTGCGTCCATCCGTTCGCCGACGGCAATGGTCGCGTCTCTCGTGCCCTGGCGAGCGTCTTCCTGTATCGCAACCCAGGCGTGCCGCTCGTAGTCTTCTCCGATCAGCGTGATTCCTACCTGGACGCGTTGGGCGACGCGGACAAGGGCAACCCTCATCCTTTCGTACACTTCATCGAGCAGCGAGTAATCGACACGGTGAACCTCGTCGCACGTGCACTGACGACGGACGTCACCCATGACAACCCTGACGTAGCCGGCATCAGCTCGGTGGTTGCCTCGCTTAATCAACCTCTGTTGCTGGCTGGTGAGCGCTTGGTTCAGGTGTGCCTGCCTCGACTCCGCGCGGCCATCGACGCACTCCATCTTCCATCGCAGATTCGGATGACCATCACGGGACCTCATTCCCATTCAGCCTCTGTGAAGATCCCGCCGAGTTACACGCAGCTACCCGAGGGCGGCATCTGGATTCGAGCGAAGTTTCGATCCACCGATCAGTGGGTGCGCTCTGAAGTGGTCATGGCCGATGGGCCGGAAATGACGCCTCAACTCCTCATCATCCCAGATGATGACGCCGAGCCGCTTGCGGTTCGCCGCAGCGATATCGACCCCACCGAGACGATGTACCTCGATGCGTTGCTTGCTCAGTGGGCTGCAGGTGAGGCAAACCGGTTGGCGCACCGGTTGAACGAGGCCCTGACTCAGCAAGGTCACGCATGAACCCGCTGATTAGCCCAGCTGAATGATCTCGCCGCCGAAGAAGGACGCCTGGGCTGGGTCGTGGGTGATCAGGATCACATCCAAGCCGGCGATGCGATCGCGGACGTAGGCCATCACCTCG
>WRGV01000187.1 GCA_009787035.1 Propionibacteriaceae bacterium
GCAGCTGGACCTTGACCCACCAACACACAAACACGTGGCCCCCTGCCCCGACGGCTCCGCCGCATGATCTAGCCAGGCGAACAGGGAACACCGACATCCCCACCGACGCCGAACCCGACCCACTCACCCCACACCACCGCCCCGACAGATCTCCCAGTCATCCTGCAACCACCACCAGATACTCGGACGCACCAGAACAGCCCCGCCAAGCAAACGCCACCGCCCACCCGCGCAGCCGGACCTTGACCCCACTCGCCCACTCACAGAGACGTGGGAGCCTGCCCCGACGGCTCCGCCGCATGATCTCGCGCACCCTGTGACGAAACACCCGCCTGCATAGCCGGCACCTTCAGCCGACGCGCGCGGACACCTCACGTCGAACACGGACGCCAACAAGGGCACCAAGCGCTTCAACCCCTGCGCGGACACCTCTGATGTGTTCATCCTCGGGACGCGCGTATGTGGCGCTTCACCCCACGCGCGCGGACACCTCGGTGTGGCCGACACCACCACCGGCATCATCCAGCGCTTCACCCCACGCGCGCGGACACCTCTCATGGTGGAATGCCCACGGGAGCACCTTCGTGCACTTCACCCCACGCGCGCGGACACCTCCGCTCTGCGCGGCAGTCCTGTCCCGAGGGGCGGCGCTTCACCCCACGCACGTGGACACCTCCGCTCTGCGCGGCAGTCCTGTCCCGAGGGGCGGCGCTTCACCCAAAGCACGCGGACGCCTCAGTCGCCAGCGGCCAGGGATCCGTGACTAACAGCGCACGCATCGCCGACACGCAACAGTTCTCCGTGGAGCCTGCGGGCGACCACTCAGGCGTCGGTTCCGCACGGTCCATCCCCCGCGGCGCGCGGCCGGACCCATCACCTCACCAACCCGCACGGGCCCACCCCACCATGACCATGATCGACGACAGAGGCCGCGGTGAGCCCCAGGCTGCTCAGCAGTCAGCGAGCCACCGCCACGCGGGGCCCCCTCTTCATCCGCCCGGGCCCAGATTTCGATCGTGGTCCACAGCCGGGTCGCACGGGCGCCTGACGACCTCGCCGACGATGCCGCGGATGCTGCGCATTCGGCAAGCCTGCACAGCCACACCACCACGCACGGCGTCGTCACGCGGCCGACACACGCCCGCTCTGGGTCGGCGGAACCCATCCGACCGACACCTCACGATCTGCGTCGATGAGCTCCCTGCGCCCCCACGCACGATCACGCACGGCGTAGATGGCCGATACGACAGAACATGGGCAAAGTGCGCCCTGATAATTCTGGCTTCACCGCGTCCACAGCCCAGTCACCTCGTCGTGCTGTCCGGCGCATCCTGCGCGATCCGCAAAGCCTTTCGCTTCACGACAAGGGGATTGGGAGACGGGGTTTCACCATCGCTCGCCCGCAGCGCCCAAGATTGAGCCACCTACCGCACCCACACGCACGCCCATCACACCACGGCGCCGCCAGGACCTGCCCAGGCGACACCACCTCGTTCGGATCAGCATCGACCATCCAGCGCACACACGGCATGACATCCCAGTCAAGCGCCCGTCCGCGACAAGCGGGATGGCGTCGGCAAACCTCCTTGCTCAAACCCGCATCGACCACCACACCAACGCTTCACATCACAACCAGGACACTGGGGGTCCGACACGGCCCGACCGGGAACCCAGGAACACGCCACCAGCCCCACCCACACAACGCAGCCGTCACACCACCACAACCAGCCAGGCCCCGCCCGGACAACACCACCTCGTCCGCACCAATATCGACCATCCAGCGCACGCACGGTACGACGCCCCAGTCACGCGCCCCACCGAGACAAGCGCAATAGCACCGACGACACCTCCTGGCTCGAAACCGGAGCGACCACCACGCCAACGCTTCACCTCACCACCACCAGACCGGGGGACTCCGGTCCGACACGACCCGACCGTTTCACCCAGGAACACGCCACCAGCCCCGCCACGCAACGCAGCCGTCGCACCACCGCAACCAGCCAGACCCTGCCCGGACAACACCACCTCGTCCGGAACAGCATCGACCACCAGGAACTCCACCTCACGGCCACGTGACTCACAGCCTCGGGTTCCGCCATGATCTGCCCGCACCGCACCAGATCCGGCCACCTGCCGCAGCCATACGGTGCAGCCATCACACCAGGCCCCACTCCGCGTCAGCGCGGTCTCCACTACCGTCGAATGGCCGACGGCTCAATGCGCGTCGGCTGCGATACCCGCGAACGCCTCCACGTCCGCGATCATGAGCGGCCCACCCGTCGCGACTGCGCGGGGTCGCAGCATCGATCCCATACCTCCGCACTCAGGTACATGCATCGGACACCGCACTCAACCCCGGGCCCACCTCGACACGATCGGCAACCCGAGCCGCGAAGCACACCATCCGACCGGCCCCGCAACCAAACCGGCAATGCCCGCCATCCCGCCACACCAGCCATGGAGAGTGTCCCGTGGCACCCTCCGCCACCAACTCGACACGATCCTCAGTGAGAGCCCTGGAGCCACGCGATCAGACTGTCCCACCCAACTCGGCCCCACGATCATCGACACAACCCCGGTGCCCACGCAACCCCCAAGGGCTCTCCGCCGACCCGGCCGGCAGTCACGGCTACCGCGCCCATGCTTGCCGTTGCACCGGGCGCAACACCGTCGCCACCCATCCGTGCCGCCACCCACCCGCTCACACCAACGCGCATGGCGGTGTCACACGCCACCACAGACCCCCACGGCATGCCGCACGACATATCCGTAACCCCGCACGAAACCCGCCGGGCGCACGTCCAGCACCCCACACCTCACCGTGGCCACGCACCCCCACGCCACCCATGTTTCACGTGAAACATCCCCAGCACACCGACAGGCCCACCACACCCATCCACCCGATCTGTGAGACACTCAACAACGCGCCGATGTCTCAGAATCCATCCATATCACCCTTCTCTCCAGATAACGCACGCTTACAACAATCCAATTCTGAGAAATCAGCCCACATCTCTTTACCGATTTCTCAGGCACTGGTAGACTGACAGACATCTCCACCTGGGGTACACGAGCCCCCGCCCGACCCATGTGCACCACGCCCAGACCGTATAGGAGAACTAACGTCGTGAAGAACTCGGCCATCGCCTGGATTGCGGGCGCCATCGCGTTCGCAAGCCTCGCCGGAATCGGCGCCACCAGCGCCGCAACGACCGATGTCACCCTGGTCGTCAACGGACAGCCCACCGCCCTGCGCACGAACTCCGGCACCGTCACCTCGCTCCTGAGCAGCCACGACATCACGGTAGGCGCCCACGACGCCGTCTCCCCCGCACCCTCCACACACCTTTCCGACGGCATGACCGTCACGGTTTTGTACGGACGCCAGCTCGACGTCACGATCGACGGCAACAGCCAGGAGCTCTGGACGGTCGGCACGACCGTCGGCGGCGTCCTGGACGACCTGGGCCTCACCGACCCCGGCCTGACCGTCACCCCAGACCCGAGCACCCCGATCACCGGTGACGGCGTCGCCATCGTGGTCAACACGCCCAAGCTCGTCTCTATCACCGCCGACGGCCAGACAACCTCGTTGCAGACCACCAGCGGCACGGTGGGCAGCCTGCTCGCCGCCCGCGGTGTCACGCTCGATTCCAACGACCGCGTGAGCCCCGATCTGGCCACGCCGCTCGTCGACGGCCTCAACATCGTCGTCCAGCGCGTCACCACGACGCAGGAGACCGTGACCGTCCCGGTCCCGTTCACCACGCAGCAGGTCGTCAACGCGTCGCTAGCCAAGGGCAAGACGCAGATCCAGACGCAGGGCGTCAACGGTTCCAAGAACCAGACCTGGTCGGTCACGATGGTGGACGGCGACGAGGAGTCCCGCACGCTCGTCTCCGAGACCGTCACCAAGCAGCCCGTCACGCAGGTCGAGCAGGTTGGCACCAAGGTCGCCGCTCCCCGGCCGGCCCCCACGGTCAACACCGGCAACTCCGCCGCCACGAACAACACGAACTCTTCCAGCGTCGTCGCCTACATCCGCTCCATCAACCCGGGCAACGCGATCATCAACCTGTTCGCCAGCCAGGTCGGCAAGGCCTACGTCTACGGCGCCACGGGCCCCAACGCGTTCGACTGCTCGGGCCTGATCTACTACGTCTACCACAACAACTTCGGCTACAACATCCCGCGCACGGCCTACGCGCAGGGCCAGTCCGGCACCCAGATCGCCTGGGCCAACATCCAGCCCGGCGACGTGATCTACTCCACCGGACACATCGGGGTCTACGTCGGCGGCGGCCTCATGATCCACGCCGCTACGCCCGGCCAGGGCGTGATCGTCAGCAGCGCGGCCGCCTACCAGGCCCGCGGCTACCACGTCGCCCGCCTCGGGTAGATTCACCAACGATCACCGCACCGACAAGCATGATCACGCCTCTATCCGGCACGGCATGCCCATGATCACGCGATGATCACGCGATGATCACAGCGCCCGGCGCNCCCGCACCACGGTCGCGGTCTGGCCAAGCCCGGCATCCACGTCCAGCACCTGCGCCTCCACCCCAAGCCGATCGAGGACGGACGCCGCCTGCCGCACCTCATCGCGGGCGCTGTCGCCCTTGAGGGCCAGCAGTTCCCCGCGGACGTCCAGCAGCGGCACGCACCAGCCGAGCAGCCGATCCAGCGGCGCCACGGCCCGGCAGACCACGACGTCCGCCACCAGGCGGCTTGCACCGCCCCGCTCGCGCTGATCCTCGGCCC
>WRGV01000188.1 GCA_009787035.1 Propionibacteriaceae bacterium
CCGAAAAAACGATGGCGGTGCCGAATGTCGGCAGCAGCATCAGACCGGTTTGGGACGGCGTCAATCCCCGGCCTTCTTCGACCCATTGGCTGACGCCGTACAGAAAGCTGTACGACACGGTCGACATGGCGAATCCGCGCACATAGGTCGCGATGAGCGGACGGTTGCCCGCCAGCATGCGCAGGTCGATGAACGGATCGTCCGTCCGGCGTTCGCGCAGCACGAATCCGACACCCACGACAATGGCCACCACCAGCGCCCAGGCGAATGCCATCCGCAGATTCATCAGAAATACCAGCAGTGCGATGAGCATGCCGCAGAACAGCCCGATGCCACCCCAGTCGATACCGGCCCCGCCGGACGAGGTGCCTTCGTCCGCATACGCGGGCAGCAGGAACCAGCCCAGCAGCAGCGCCGCAATCGCCAGCGGCACGTTGATGGCGAGCGTGGCGCGCCAGCCGCCGACATCGATGAGCACGCCGCCGAGCGTTGGGCCGATCACGGAGATGGTCTGCGTGGTGACGGTGAGCGCGGTGAGCACGCCGGCCGGGCTGATGATTCCCTGCCGGTCGGACACCTTGCGAATCAGCGCCATGGCCGACGGATATCCCGCGCACGTCCCGAATCCAAGAATGACCCGCGCAACCACGAGCACCCACAGATTGGGTGCGAGCATGCCGATGACCCCGGCGATGCCGACGAGCCCCGAGCCGATCAGGAACAGCCGTTTGGGCCCGTAGCGATCGACGAGCCGGCCCGTGAGCGGCTGCCCGATGGCCGTCACGAGCCGGCCCGTGAGCGGCTGCCCGATGGCCGTCGCCACATACAGCGCCGACACCAGCCACGTGGTTTGCGATGGGGGTGCGCCGAAGAATGCACCGATGGGAATCAGGGCAACCGCGATGATGGACGAATTGATCGGGTTGAGAATGCATCCGATCATCATCGGGAGCAGCAGCGAGCGGGGGAATCGCTGCGCGGGGTTGGTTGCCGGCGATGGGGCGGCGGTCCGGGTCATGCCCGCCTGGCCGTGTGATCGCCCCAGGCCGCAACCCGGGCGAGCAGCGCCCCGGCCTGGCGCAGCGTCCTCTGCTCGGCAGGGTTGCAGGTGGCCTCGATGGCCGTGCGCAACCACTGGGTCCGCTGCTCGATGTGCTCGTCGACAAGCTCACGTCCCGACGCGGTCAGCTCGACATCCACCCGCCGCTTGTCAGCGGCGTTGCGGGTGCGCCGCACGTACCCCATCGCCTCCAACTCGCCCAGCACGGTGGCAAGGTTTGACGTAGCCATCTCCAGATCAATGGCGAGTATGCTCGGCATCACCGGCTGCGCGACCCGGGCCAGCGCGCCGAGCACCCGCGCCTGCGAGCCAGACAGCCCGTCCACATCCGACAGCTGCCGCCGCAGCCGCCGCTGCACCGCCTTGAGCTGCGCCTGCAACACCCGAGCCTCGTCCGCATCCATGGAAGCTATTGTACATAGTTATTTCGCATAGGCGGTGTGCCCCTCTGGCGGGACATGTCGGCTTTCAGACGGTCCAAAACGGCATATCGAGGCCGTTTTCAGACGTTGCGAATCTCGTTTGTCCCGCGGCAGGCGCCAATTCATCGCAGTCGGAGCGCACAGACCACGAGTTGGCCCCCACGAGCGGCTTACGGCTGCGTCACGTCCCCGCTCACCACGCGATCGACGATGGCATCGATGGCGAAGGCCGTCGCCTGCCCGAGGTCGACGCGCTCGGAATCGATCAACCACTGCACCTGCAGACCGTCCATGCACGCGATGATGCAGCTGGCGGCGTTGACGAGGTCGGCCTCCGGCAGCGGCGCGTCCGGGTTTTGGATGTCGCGCAGCTCGCCGAGCACGAGCTCGCGCAGCCCGGTGAAGCGGTCGCGGAAGAACGGGTAGCCGGGATTGTCCTGCGTGACGGCCTCGGCGGACAGCACGACGTAGGTCTGGACGATGCCGGGCCGGGTCATGTTGAGCCGGGCGGTGGCGATGAGGTGCCGGAAGAATGCCTTGCCGTGGACGGCTCGGGTGGCGGCGTCGTCGAGCTGGTCGCGGTAGGTGAGCACCTCGTGCAGCAGGTTGACCTTGGATCCGAAGTGATGCAGCACGCCGGCGTGGGTCATGCCGACGCGGGTGGCGACGTCGTCGAGCGTTCCGCCGCGGAAGCCGAGCGTGCCGAAGACTTCCATGGCGGCCCGCAGGATTTCCTCGTGCTTGGCGACGGTCTGTTCGCGCTGCCCGGGGCGCTTGCGGGTCTTGACGGGGGCGTTTGATGGGCCCGCTGTGCTCGGCTGCGCGTCTGCCATAGTTGTTATCGTATCGTTATCAACACTTACTGACTTGTCGGTAAGTATGTGCCATGATGGGTCAAACGGCAGTGGAGCCGACCGGACGAAGAAGACCCTTGATGACGCACGACAACCTATCCGGCCTTGTGAAAGGCCTGACAACCGAACAGAAAGCGACCCTGCTCACGGGCAAGACCGCGTGGCGCCTGTATGCGTGCCCGGGTGTGGGCCTGCGCGAGGTCGTGATGTCGGACGGACCCGCGGGCGTGCGCGGCACGGGCGAGACCCCGGGCGAGATGTCCTTGTCGCTCCCCAGCCCGTCGGCGCTGTCGGCGACGTGGGACGTCGGGCTTGCCCGCCGGGTGGGCCGCCTGTTCGCGATCGAGGCCCGCCGCCACGGCGTCGACATCGTGCTCGCGCCGATCGTCAACATCCAGCGCACGCCGGTGGGCGGGCGCCACTTCGAGAACCTGTCCGAGGATCCGGAGCTGATCGGCGACATCGCCTGCGCGTTCATCGAGGGCTGCCAAGACGCCGGCGTCGGCGTCTGCGTCAAGCACTACGTCTGCAACGACTCCGAGACAGCGCGCACCGAATACATCGCGACGATCGACGAGACGACGATGCGCGAGGTCTACCTGGCCCCGTTCGAGCGCGCCTGCCGCGACGCGCAGGCCTGGTCGGTGATGGCCAGCTACAACCTGGTGGACGACGGCGTGGAAACGGCCCCGGCGGTCGCGCACCACCGCCTGCTGAACGGCATTCTCAAGACAGAATGGGGCTACGACGGCGCGGTAGTCTCCGACTGGACGGCCACGAAGACGACGCTGGAGCCGGCCCTGGGCGGTCTGGACATCGTCATGCCCGGTCCGCTCGGCCCGTGGTCGCACGGCCAGCTGGCGACTGGTCGAGGACGGCCAGGTGCCCCAGGATGTGCTGGATGACAAGGTCATCCGCGTGCTGCGTCTGGCCCGGCGCGTCGGCGCCCTGGGCACGGACGGCCCGGAAGGCACCGACGTGCTGACGGACGTCCCGGCGTCCCCGCAGCCCGGCGAGCTGGCGCTGCTGCGCGAGCTGGCCGCGCGCTCGATCGTCGTACTGAAGGACGACGATCACCGCATCCCGTTCGCCACAACCCCCGGCAGCATCGCGCTGATCGGCCCGAATGCAGCAGAACTCTACGGTCAAGGCGGCGGCTCGGCGCGGGTGAATGCGGCGCCGACGATCCCGACCCCCGATGCCCTGGCGCAGGTCTTCCCGGGCGTGCGCGTCCAGGTCGCCCAGGGTGCGACGTCCGCGCTGCGTCCTCCCTTGCTGGAGGCCGATATCGTCGCCGGCGGTACGGCGCACCTGGCCGTCACCGACCCGGCCGGCGCGACGGTCGCCGAGCGCGACCTGGACAGCTGGGAGCGCATCGTCGAAGACCTGCCCGAAGCGGGCGCCTGGGCGCACGTGAGCGCCACGGTCACCCTGGACGAGCCCGGCGATCACTGGCTGGGACTGGGCACGGCCGGGGCGTTCCGCCTTGTCATCGACGGCGCCGAGGTGGCGCGCGACGACACACCGGCCAACCGCGACGTCTTCATCGACTCCTCGGCCAACCTGCCGCCGGCGTACGGCGCGACGGTCACGGTCGCGGCGGGGCAGCCGCGCCAGGTGCGCCTGGAGGCCGACGTCGAGGTCATGCACCGGTCCACGTGGGGCCGCGCGTTCGCATCGCTGGTGCTGCACCACGAGCTGCCGGGCCCCGACGCCGCCACCAAGATCGCGGACGCCGTCGCGGCCGCGCAGGCCTGCGAGCAGGCGATCGTCGTGGTCGGCACCAACAGGCAGGTGGAGTCGGAGGGCTGGGACCGCCCCGACCTGGATCTGCCCGGCGGCCAGAATGCGCTTGTCGAGGCCGTGTTGAAGGCGCGTCCCGATGCGATCGTCGTCGTCAACGCCGGGGCACCGGTGGTGCTGCCGTGGCTGGATCGGGCGCGGACGGTGCTGTGGGCGTGGTTCCCGGGGCAGGTCGGCGGTGCGGGCCTGGCCGACGTGGTGGCCGGGCGCACCGAGCCGTCCGGACGGCTGCCGTGGACGCTGCCCGCGCGCTACGCGGATGTCCCGGTTCCCGACGCGCGTCCGGACTCCGAGATGCGCGTCCACTATGCGGAAGGCCGCGACGTCGGCTACCGCGGCTGGCTGCGCCTGGGCCGCACCCCGGCGCGTCCGTTCGGCTTCGGCCTGGGCTGGACGACGTGGGCCTACAGCGATGCGCTGCTGACAAGCACGGACGATGGCCTGGACGTCACCGTGACCGTCGCGAACACCGGCCCGCGCGACGGCCGCGAGACCGTGCAGGTCTACCTGTGCGACTCGTCCGACCCCACGCGCCCGGTGCGCTGGCTGGGCGGCCAGGTGGGCGTGGATGTCCCGGCGGGACAATCCCGCACGGTGTGCGTCCCGGTCTCGTCCCGAAACCT
>WRGV01000189.1 GCA_009787035.1 Propionibacteriaceae bacterium
CCCGTCCACCTGCCCCCCGAAGACGCCGCCGTGCCCCACCAGGCCGACCATCTGGGCCGGGAACGGCTGCCCGTCCACCAGCAGGCGGCGCGTCACCGTCAGGCCGCCGTCGCCGGTGCGCTGGATGTCGAGCTCCAGCTCGGCCCGATCGACCAGGCGCACCTGGTGGTGCGCGCTCGTGCCGACGAACTCGACGCCCGCGCGGCGGCCCTGCGCCAGCAGCAGCCACAGCAGCCGCTCGGAGAACGCGTTCAGCGGGCACCACTGGCGCGTTTGGTACGAATAGTAGTTGCTGCGCGCGGCGGCCAGATCGGTCAGCCAGGCCGCGTTCCAGGAGCGGTCGCCGTAGGCGGCGTACGGGGTCGGCCAGCCGTTCGCCCATCCCTTGCCCGACTCGTTCACCGGCCGCACCGACAGCGACAGGCCGGCGTCGCCGCCCCGAAACGGCCCTGCCGAGGGGCCGTCGATGCCCTCGACGCGGAACTGCAGGGCCAGGCCGTCGCTGGTCTGCTCCGCCGCGTCCGGCACGGGTGCGGACGTCAGCGGGGCCAGCATCCGCTGCCACTCGGGCACCGGCGGTGGCAGGGGCGCGCGCACGCCCGGGATCTGCGCCCGCAGGGCGGCGATCGTGGCGGCCTGCGACACCGGCGCCGTGCCCGCCGCGATGTCGCTGCGGGCCTGCAGCAGCAGCGCCATGACGTGCTTGCAGCCGCCGCCCATCGGACAGCTGCAGTCGCTCAACCGGACGCGGCGTCCGTCCCGCGCGAAGTCGGCCTCGGCGTGATACGTACGCCGCTGACTACCCCGGATACTGCCGGTGACGCGATGCCGGTCGGACGACCAGACCACGTTGTCGACTCGTCCGCCCCGCTGGTAATCGAGGCCGCGCTCGTACGCGGCCGTGTAGCCCGCGGCCGCGCGGATGACCGCCGTGCTGAGATCGGGGAAATCCGGCGAATCGCTCATCGCCACCCCCGTCCGACCTGTCGTCCGTGCGTCATGCCCATCCTTCAAGCATGCCAGGCACGTACGACAGTTTGCACCGGCGACCGTCCTCGCAGCCGCGCGCGGCCCGTCCGTCTTGGCGCCCCGAGGTAGAATAGTGGGTTGTGACACGGATATTCGCCCAGATCAAAGCGACATTCGTCTCACTGCATTACTTTAACTACCGCATGTGGTTCTTCTGCGCGCTGGTCTCGAACCTGGGCACGTGGATCCAGCGCGTGGCACAGGACTGGCTGGTGCTGCGCGTGCTCACCCACGGCAACGGCGTGGCCCCGGCGGTCGTGACCGCGCTGCAGTTCATCCCCGTCATCGCGCTGACGCCGTACGCCGGGTCGCTCGCCGACCGGATGAACCGGCGCAAGCTGCTCATGCTGACCCAGGCCGGGCAGGGCGTCTTGGCCCTGGCGCTGGGGGTCATGACGCTCACCGGGCAGGTGCGGCTGTGGCACGTGTTCATCTTCGCCTTCCTGCTCGGGTGCGTAACGGCCATCGACGGGCCGGTGCGGCAGACGTTCGTCGGCGAGATGGTGCCGCCGGACACGCTGCCCAACGCCGTGGGGCTCAACTCGGCGTCGTTCAACAGCTCGCGGCTGATCGGCCCGGCCATCGGCGGCCTGCTGATCAAGGCCGTCGGCACCGGGTGGGCGTTCGTCATCAACGGCGGCTCGTTCGCGGCCACGATCATCGGGCTGATGCTCATGCAGCCGGCGCTGCTGTACGCCGTCTCGAAGAAGCACGCCCCCAAGGAGAAGGGCCAGGTGCGGGCCGCGTTCGAGTACGTCAAGGGACGCCGCGACCTGCAGATGATCTTCCTCGTCATGGCCGTGATCAGCTGTCTCGGGTTCAACGCACAGCTGACCAACTCGCTGATGGCCACCAAGGTGTTCGACAAGGACGCCGCCCAGTTCGGCCTGCTCAGCTCGTTCTTCGCGATCGGGGCGCTGGCCGGCGCGCTGCTGGCCGCCCGGCGCAAGCGGCCCCGGCTGCGGCTCATCCTGACCGCCGCGTTCGGCTTCGGCCTGTTCAGCGGCATCTCGGCGCTCATGCCGACGTACGCCACGTTCGGCATCGCCGGCATCTTCGTGGGCCTGTGCACGCTGACACTCATGACGGGCGCCAACGCGACCATCCAGATCAGCACCGCCCCGCACATGCGCGGACGGGTCATCGCGCTGTACCTGCTCGTCTTTCAGGGTGTGACGCCCATCGGATCGCTGATCATCGGCTTCATCTCGCAGCACATCTCGACGCGCTGGTCGATCGGCGTCGGATCCATCGCCGCGCTGCTGGTCAGCATCGGGGCGCTGCTGTGGGCCCGGCGCAACTGGCACGTCGGCGTGCGCCTCGATCAGGTGTTCCCGCCCCACGTCATCGTCGAGGATCTGCCCATCAACCACCAGGTGCGCTGAGCCGCGGGTCGCGCGCGTCCTCCTGTTGGCCTACGCGACGCCGAGGCCGCGGAGACCGACGCGGATGGCCACGAGCACCACGCCGCCCAGGCTCACCAGCGCAAGCGCCAGGCCTGCCGCCGAACCGGTGGACGCGATCGTCCCACCCGTGTCGGCGCTGGCACCCGGGGCGCTGGGCGGGGACGAAGAGCTGGGGGCAGGCTGAACCTGGGCCACCGGTTTGGTTTGCGCCGGCTGCTTGGTCACCGGAGCCTGTGGAGCCGCCACCGTGATCGTCAGCGTTCCGGTGAACTGGCCCGTCGGATCCATCCAGGCCAGCGTTGCCGTGCCCGCAGCGGCCAGCGTGACGGTACCGTCGCTGAGCGTCGCACCGCCGTTGGCGACCGTCCACGCGACCGGCATCATGTCGGCGCGAGCCTCCAGGGCGGGCAGATCCAGCGTCTGGCCCACCGTGGCCGAGGCGGTCAGCGTCTGGTCGGTCGCGTGCAGGTGGACGGTGTTGCCCAGCCAGCCCGTCGACGACACCGGCGTCAGGTCGGTGACGTGGTTATTGGCCACGTTGACGTCGAGGAAGTCCGACAGACCCGTGAGCGGCGCCAGATCGCTGATCTGGTTTCCGCTGAGGCCCAATTCCTGGAGCTCGGGCATGTGGCTCAGGGCTGCGATGCTGCTGATCTGATTGTTGTTCAGGGCAAGATTGCTCACCTTCGTGAGATTGGCCAACGCGCCGATGTCGGTGATCTGGTTGTTGTTCAGCCGCAACCACATGATGCCGGTGAGCCCCGACAACGGAGCCAGATCGCTGATCTGGTTGCCACCGAGCCACACCAGGCCACTCTGCCCAGTCGCCAGACCGGTGGCGTACTGCAGACCGGCGATGCTCTTGATTCCCATCGACTCACAATCGACATGGTCGAGTTGTGCCAGCTCGCCCTGCGTGATCGCAGCGTCGGCCGTCTGGCCCAGCTCATCGTTCAGACAGGCTTGCAGGGCGGGGTCGGGGATGACGTTGCCGTCGTCTGCGAACGCGGGGGACGCGCCCAGCCCCAGGCCGACCAGTGCGAGCGTGGTTGCGGCGACCAAGGTGGAGACAATGTGGCGGTGCATGGCGGGCCTTTCGACGAGGAGAGTCATTGCGGGGGTGTTCGTGCCGTCATTGTTGCACAGACCCGCCCGCGCCGAACGCCCCGGGGCCAGGCTGGACAGTCGAACTCGCCCAGAGCCGAAACCGTGCCGTGTGAACACTCACGTGGAACCCGCCCTCGTGTCCACCACCATCGTGATCAACGATCAAGACCGCACCCAATCCGGCGGGCCCGCTCACGCGCAACACCCTGACTTCGGATGAGCCACCATGCCCCCGTCATCCTTCCGTCATCCTTGCCATCTCACAGATCGGATCCCATAGGTGACGCCATCTCCATATTCGCATCGGACAGCAGCATTCAGTCGATCAGCCTCCCGCGCAGCCGCCGCCTCGGAAGACCAGCACGACACCATCGCGAAGTCGCGCGCCACACCAGACTGCTCCACTCGCACAACAGCGAACACGTGCTCGCCCGCCACAGTCTCCGGCGCCGGCAGAGGCTGTGACCGCCATCCACGCTCCTCATCGACCAGTTGCTCATCCACATATGTGTCGACCAGTAGAGAACATCCGATCTTGGCCATCAGCGCCATCAGATGAGGGGGGACTCCCAGACAGTGCTGGGAATCGACCGGCGACCAGGAAATCCGGACATCTAGGTGCTCCGCAAACGGCCCCATCAGTTCCGCATTGCAGGCAAGAAATTCCGACAGACGAGCGAACTGAACCTCGATCGGATCAGTCTGCTCGAGCCAGAAGTCCTGACACCAGAACCAACCTCTGCCCCTGGCACTCACTTTGCCATCACCCAGCGATGAGTCAGGCCACTCCGAGGGCCGCTCATCGAACACTGCAGCAAGAGATACCCTTGCCCATTTCCCATCGTCCACAACTAGCCCCCCTCCAGAATATCAAAGATATTGCCAATGGAATCCTCTGCCGGTTCACCATTTGGCAAAATCGGATACACCTCGCCATTTTGATCAACCATGACGTCAGCATTCTTCAGCGCCCCGGGGATCTTGCCTGCATTCTTCACAGCATGGATAGCATCTTTGATCTGCTTAACAGTGTACCCCAGCCGGTCCGCAATTGCCTTCGGACTGCTGAGCTTCCAGCTGCCTCCGCAGTTGTGGACGAGGAGGGTGTCGGTGCCGACGTAGTACGTGTGCGGGCCGCTCACCGTCAGATTGAACGTCTCCGCCGTACGGCCCGTGTCCTGG
>WRGV01000190.1 GCA_009787035.1 Propionibacteriaceae bacterium
GGCCGAGGTGGCGCTGGCGCCGGGTACCGAACCGGCCGATGTGCTGGCGGGCCTGATGGCCCAGGGCGTGCGCGTGTCGTCGTTCACGCCGGGACGACGCTCGCTGGAGTCGATCTTCATCGAGGTCTACGGGGACGAGAACGGCGCCGAGATGAGCAGGGGGGCCTGACATGGCAAGCAACCTGGCGACCGTCGTGGCCTTCGAGGTGAAGCGCACACTGCGCACCAAGGTCTTCTGGATCGCGGCGCTGGTCGTGCCCGTGCTCTTCGCAGCCATCATGTTCATCTCGGCGCGGGCCACGGCGGATGCGGTCTCGACATCGGCCCAGCCGGCGTCGTTCAGCTGGGAGTATGTGGACGACTCGGGCCTGGTGTCCGACTCCGTGGCGCGGGCGGCCGGCGGGGTGAAGATCACGGATGCGGCGCAGGGGATGGACGATGTGCTCACCGGCAAGGTCGAGGCGTTCATCCACTATCCGGCCGACCCGACCGCGCAGGCCACGCAGGTCGCGGGCCAGGACGTCGGCGTCATCGACTCGGGCCGGTACACGTCGATGGCGATCGGCGTGTTGCAGGCCAGCGCATCGGCGAGCGTGGGCGATCCGCGTCTGGTGACCTTGGCCACGGGCGACATCCAGGTCGACCAGACGACGTACGCCAACGGGCAGCGTTCGGGCGGTGTCGGCGAGGTGATCCCGCCGCTGATCTTCCTGGCCGTGCTGTACCTGGTCATGATCATGCAGGGCAACCGGATGCTCGAATCCAGCCTGGAAGAGAAGGAGAACCGCGTCACCGAGATGATCTTGACGACCATCAAGCCGTCGTCGCTGCTGGCCGGCAAGGTGGTCAGCCTGATCATCGTCGGTGTGATCCAGATGATGGTGACGATCCTTCCGGTGCTCGTCGCCTACCTGATCGTGCGCGGGCACAGCGCGGTGGGCGGGCTGCTGTCGAGCCTGGAATTCGAGCCCACGCGCATGATCATCGGCGCGCTGCTGCTGATCGCAGCTTTCCTGCTGTTCACGGCTGGGTGCGTGGCGATCGGCGCCGCGGTGCCGACAGTCAAGGACGCCAGCGCGATGTTCACCGTGGTCATGCTGGTCTTGCTGCTGCCGCTTTTCGTCGTCCAAGTCGTCATCTCGAACCCGAATGCGACGGTTGTGCAGGTCTTCACCTACTTCCCGCTGACCGCGCCGGTCACCGGGCTGATCCGCAACGCCTTGGGCAGCCTGACGTGGTGGCAGGGGCTGATCGAGGCCGCCATCGCCCTGCTGTGTGCCTGGGCCGTGTTCTGGCTGGCTGTGCGCATCTACCAGTACGGTTCGATCGAGTACGACAAGAAGATCGACCTCCGCAGCGTGCTGGCGCGCCGGTAGGCGTTTATCGAGTCTGTCGTGCTCGACGCGAGCAGCTCGTACGAGAGGGCGCTGGAGCGCCTGGCCGGCCGAGCGGGCCGGCCCACAGCTCGGCGATCCCGACGGACGGCTCGGTCAGCCGACGGCGTGCACCGCCGCCCCGGTGGGTGAGGCTTCGATCCGCCTGAGCACGTCTTCATATTCGCGGGGCGTGATGGCGTTGCAGATCGTCTCTTCGAGCAGCTCGAACAGCCGGTACTCCGGGTCGATGCCCAGGCCGCGTTCCAGGCAGGCTGTCGTGAGCGGGCCGCGCCCTGCCAGCCATGCCGCGACGCCGAGCAGCCCCAACGCCGGTGCCGACAAGGGCCCGGACGTGTCCGTAAGCACCCGCCGGAACAGCGCGATGTAGGCGTCCGCCCGCGAACGCCGCATGCCCAGCCACACCGTGTCACGCACCTCGACATCGTCGATCAGGCAGCCCAGCTCGGCTGACTCGGCTTCGGTCAGGCGCGCGGCATCGGCCAGCCCGGCCTCCACGAGCTCCCGGGTGCGCACCACACGGGCGGCCAGGGGGCGCTTGCGCCACCGCCGCAGCGCCTCGGCGCAGGCCAGGGCGACCGCCTCGATGCGCTCGGGCGGCGGACCGGCGATGGAGGCCGCCAGCTCGTCGCGGCTGCCGAGCGGCTGCATGCCCATATCGGAGGCGAGGCGGTCNAGGTCGGGCCGGTGCTGGCGCAGCCGGTGCGAGCCGGACGAGCCCCGACGCCAGACGCGTTCGCCGTCGGTGTAGGCGCTGAGCATGACGCGGCGGGCGCCGAGCAGGATCTCCACGTGGGCCAGGGCGTCCTGCGCCGCCTCGGTGTCGGCCGTGAAGGCGACCAACAGGTAATGCAGCTTCGGTTGGCGCAGTTGACCGAAGGCGTCGTGCAACAGATCGGCATCGTGGCACAGCCCGATGTCGAAGCGGGCCGTGAACTCGATGTGTCGGTCGCGGCAGGCGATGACGACCATGGAGTCGCTCGGATGGAAACCGAGCAGGTGGGGCACGACGGCCGCGACATCCTGCTCGTCTGTCAAAGTGAGCCTCGCAGGCTCGTGCGTGGTGTTCATACCCCCAATCTCACGATGGGAGACCTCGGCCAACCGCCCCATCGTGTCGCCTGTGGACAATTCCTCGACCGAGCCTCGGTTGTGGATAACTACTCGCCGCACAGCTGGCATGGATCCGGCGTCTGTAGACTGAACGGCGATGAGCGACGACTTCTTCGAGCGAGCCCCCGGGCAGCGTTTCACAGCACCACCAGCCCCGTCCGGTCCGACGGGCCAGCCGAGCGCGGCGGGACAAGACGGCGCCCCGGGGCAGATGGGCATGCCGGACGGTTCCACGGGCCATCCACCGCGCCCGCATCGCACGGTCGAGCGCTATCGCACNTCCCACATGGGCGTGGCCGTGCTGATCGGCATCGTCGCGGTGGCGCTGGTCATCGCCATGGTNTGGTTCGGGACGCGTCCGTCCGGACCTCCGGGCGGCAAACCGTCTGCGACCCCCACCCCGACGCAGCCGCTGCACACGCCGGTGCCGGGCGGGCAGGGCATCGAATTCAAGGACAGCTACGGCGATGCGACCGGGTATTGGGAGATCCTCAACTACGCCTGGGATGACCAGGGCGTCACGCTGACGTGTCGGATCACCGTCGACACGGGCACGCTGAGCTACACGTTCCTGGCGCTGGACAACGAGACCGGCAACGACTACGAGGCGGTGCCGACCAGCACGCTGCAGTCGGGCACCGTGGGGCAGGGACAGCAGGTGATCGGGTCGGTGCGGTTCATCAAGAACCGCGGCGACACCGAGATCATCCTGGCCGATGCCCGCATGGCGCCGATCACGGCGCTGGGCATCAAGGGCTGAACGCTGCGCGTCGTGGCCGTCGTCCCAGCGGGCGTGCCGCGGACCGATCGTCTAGAATCACCAGAACGCCCCCACCGCGTGCATCCCCGTCTGAGCCATCGGGTTTCCCGGGCTGGCGCGGGAGGGGGCGCGGGAGAGGAAGACCAGATGAGCCAGGATCGAACGGACCAGGATAGGCCGACGCGGCGGGGGTACGACGCGGGCGCGGCGCAGGCCAAGTGGGCTGCCTATTGGGCCGAGAACGACACGTTCGTCGCCAGGCCGGACAGCGGGCGTGAGCGTCGGTACGTGCTCGACATGTTCCCGTATCCGTCCGGTGACCTGCACATGGGCCACGCCGAGGCCTACGCCATGGGTGACGTGGTGGCGCGGCTGTGGCGCATGCAGGGCTTCGAGGTCATGCACCCGATCGGCTGGGATTCGTTCGGCCTGCCTGCCGAGAACGCCGCGATCAAGAACGACGAGCATCCCGCGCGCTGGACCTACGAGAACATCGAGACGCAGAAGAACTCGTTCAAGCGCTACGGGCTGTCGCTGGACTGGACGCGCGAACTGCACACGTCCGACCCCGAGTACTACCGCTGGACGCAGTGGCTGTTCCTGCTGTTCTACCGCAACGGCCTGGCGTACCGGAAGGACTCCTGGGTCAACTGGTGCCCCAAGGATCAGACGGTGCTGGCCAACGAACAGGTCATCCAGGGGGAGTGCGAGCGCTGCCACACGCCGGTGACCAAGCGCCAGCTGAACCAGTGGTATTTCCGCATCACCGACTATGCGCAAGAGCTGCTCGACTCGATGAGCGAGCTGGAGGGCGGCTGGCCCGACCGTGTGCTCGCGATGCAGCGCAACTGGATCGGCCGCAGCGTCGGCGCGCACGTCGACTTTGCCATCGAGGGGCGCGAACAGCCCGTCCGGGTGTTCACGACGCGTCCGGACACGCTGTACGGCGCGACCTTCATGGTCGTCGCCCCCGATTCGGCGCTGGCGGACGAGATCTGTGCCGACTCTGCGCGTCCGGCCTTCGAGGAGTACCTGGAGCAGGTCAAGAAGCACACCGAGATCGAGCGGCAGTCCAGCGAGCACGTCAAGACGGGCGTCGACCTGGGCGTGACCGCGATCAACCCGGTCAACGGCGAGCATGTGCCCGTGTGGGCGGCCGACTACGTGCTGGCCGAATACGGCACCGGCGCGATCATGGCCGTGCCGGCGCACGACCAGCGCGACCTGGAGTTCGCGATCAAGTACGACCTGCCGGTGCGCGTCGTGATCGACACGGGCGAGGCCGACCCGGTCGAAAGCGGCGTGGCGACCGCGGGGGACGGCGTCTACGTCAACTCCGGCATGCTGGACGGCCTGGAGGGCAAGGCCGCCGGCGTAGCGGCGATGGTCAAGCGTCTGGAGGCCGAGGGCACCGGCGAACCCACCGTCACGTACCGGCTGCGCGACTGGCTGCTG
>WRGV01000191.1 GCA_009787035.1 Propionibacteriaceae bacterium
TACGACCATGCCGCCTTCTGCGCCACGACACGCCTGCTCCAGATCCGCGCCGAACACCCCGACATCGACGACGCCGAGGCGATCCGCCAGGTTCGCCGCTGGATGCGCGGCATCGACACCGACGCGCTACAGGCCTGGCTCGCCGACCTCGACCGCGAGGTCGAGCTACCCACGACCGTCAAAGACGCCTTCACGGGCTGGCTCGACCGCTGCGCGGCCAAGCACCCGTTCGAGGACCCCATGGATTGGGCCCCCTTCTGTTACATCGGCTGGTGACACCCACGAAAGGAACGACGATGAACGACAACGACGCCCTGGCACTGCTCAGCCGAACCACCGACGATCTGCTGGTCGAGTTCGGCCGTCAGCTGGTCGGAATGACCGCCGAGGCCGTCCGCGATGTCGGCGACGACGCCAAAGCCAATCTTCTCGGCCGCCTGCGGCAGCGAGCCCTCGACTGGTTCCAGATCCACGCGGGCATGGTGCGCCAGGCGGCGCAGGACAACGCGGTCGTCATGGCGCTGCATTCGGGTCAAGGCACCGCGTTGACCGCGCTGGCCGCACTCCTCATCGGTCACGAGCTCTCCGAGCAGCCCGCGTTGACCGCGGCCGCGCTCATCCTCAAGCTCGGCGTGGAGGTTCTGTGCCAGGAACAGGATCCCTTCGCCGACGTCGCCTCGCGCAAGCCCGGCATCAAGGCCTGAGGCAACGCGTCCAGCCCGTCAGGCCAGGCACATCGGCCCGAGCAGCGCCTTCAGGTCGGCCATCAACGGCGCCGACGCCTCCACCCGCAGACCCTCGTCCAGACGGAAGACTGTCGAGCGGCCCGGGCTGGTCAGGCGCAACTGCACCTCCGTGCCGCCCGGATGCGCCACCAGCACCGATTTGAGGCTGTCCACCACCGGGGGCGTGCAGCGCGTCGTCGGCAGCTGGATCACCACAGGGCTGTCGTCGTGTTGGCCGACATCGGGGAAGGTCACCTCGCTGGCGGCCAGCTCGACGGCGTCCTCCTTGGGCGACAGCCGCCCCTTCACACGCACGACCGCGTCGGGGGCCAGCTGCGTTGCGCACTGGTCGTACACCTTCGGGTACACCATCACGGTGACCGAGGCGTCCAGATCCTCCACGGAGACGATCGCCCAGATCGAGCCCTGCTTGGTCTGCTTGCGCTGCACCTGCGTCACCATGCCGCAGATGATCACCGGACCCTGATCGCCCGTCATGCCCGCCAGCTGGTCGATGCGGACGCTGCGCTGGTCGGCCAGCAGCCGCTCCAGGCCGCGCAGCGGGTGGTCGGACACGTACAGCCCCAGCATCTCGCGCTCGAACGCGAGCTTGGTCATCTTGTCCCACTCGGGCACATCCGGGATCGGCGGCCCCTCGAAACCGCCCGGCCCGCCGGCGTCCAGCGCCGCGAACAGGTCGTCCTGCCCGTGCTCGGCGTTGCGCTTGGCCGGCACGATCTGGTCGATGGCGGGCTCGTAGACCTCCATCAACGCGCGGCGGGCGTAGCCCATCGAGTCGAACGCCCCGGCCTTGACCAGCGATTCGACGACGCGCTTGTTGCACACCGCGACCGGCGAATGGTCGAGGAACTCGTAGAAGGTGGTGGCCGGGCCGTGCTCCGTCCGCCCCGCGATGATGCCCGCCACGACGTTCTCGCCGACGTTGCGCACCGCACCCAGCCCGAAGCGGATGGACGATCCGACGGCCGAGAACGCGGCGGCCGACTCGTTGACGTCGGGGGGCAGCACCTCGATGCCCATGCGGCGGCACTCGTTCAGGTACAGCCCGAGCTTGTCGCGGTCGGTCTTGACCGACTCCAGCAGCGCGGCCATGTACTCAACCGGGTAGTTGGCCTTCATGTAGGCCGTCCAGTACGACAGCATGCCGTACGGCACCGTGTGCGACTTGTTGAACGCGTACCCGCTGAACGGGACCAGAATCTCCCACAGCGCGTTGATCGCCGCGTCCGAATAGCCGTTCTCGCGCATGGCCTTGCTGAACGGCTCGTACTCCTTGGCCAGCACCTCGGGCTTCTTCTTGCCCATGGCGCGGCGCAGCAGGTCGGCCTGGCCCAGCGAATAGCTGGCCACCTTGCGGGCGATCTGCTGCACCTGCTCCTGGTAGACGATCAGGCCGTACGTGGGCGCCAGAATGTCGTCGAGCACGCCGGCAAACTCAGGATGGATCGGCGTGATCTCCTGCTTGCCGTTCTTGCGCTGTGCGTAGTCGATGTGCGCATTGGACGCCATCGGGCCCGGCCGGTACAAGGAGTTGACGGCCGAGATGTCGTCGAACTTGTCGGGCTGCATCAGGCGCAGCAGCGAGCGCATGCCGTCCGAATCCAGCTGGAACACGCCCAGCGTCTCGGCGCTGCACAACAGCTCGAAAGTCTTGGGGTCGTCGGGGTGCTGCGAGAGGTCTTCCAGGTCGATGTCGACGCCCTGGTTGGCCTTGATGTTGGCGATCGTGTCGTCCAGGATCGTGAGGTTGCGCAGCCCCAGGAAGTCCATCTTGACCAGGCCCAACGCCTCGGACGACCCCTGGTCGAACTGCGTGATGATCGCGCCGTCGCTCTCGCGGCGCATGATCGGGATGACGTCTTCCAGCGGCGCGCTCGACATGATCATGCCGCAGGCGTGCACGCCCCACTGCCGCTTCAGGCCCTCGATACCCAGGGCCGTGTCGACGACCTCGTGCACCTCCGGGTCGGCCTCGTACAGCTCCCGCAGCTGCACGGCCTCGGCGTAGCGGTCGTGCTGCGGGTTGCCCATCATGTCGGCCAGCGTGAACGGGTGCGACTTGTCCTGGCCGGGNCCCGGGACGAGCTTGGTGATCTTGTCGCCCAGCGCGTACGGCTTGTCNAGCACCCGGGCCGAGTCCTTGACCGCCTGCTTGGCCATGATGGTGCCGTACGTCACGATCTGCGCCACGCGGTCGGCGCCGTACTTCTGCGTGACATAGGCGATCACGTCGTCGCGGCGACGCTCGTCGAAGTCCACGTCGAAGTCGGGCAGGCTGGGACGTTCCGGGTTCAAGAACCGCTCGAACAGCAGGTCGTAGCGCAGCGGGTCGATCTCGGTGATCCGCATGGCGTAGGCGATGAGCGAACCGGCGCCCGAACCTCGTCCAGGCCCCACCGCGATGCCCGAGCGCTTGGCCCAGGTCACGTAGTCGGCCACCACCAGGAAGTAGCCCGGGTAGTGCTTCTGGATGATGACATCCATCTCGTAGTCGGCACGCTCGCGGACCTCGGCGGGCAGCGGGTCGCCGTAGCGCATCCGCAGGCCCCGCTCGGCCTCCTCGCGGAACCAGCTCTCCTCGGTGTGGCCCTCCGGCACGTCGAAGCGGGGCATGTAGCGGCCGAGCTCCTCGTGGAACTCCACCTGGCAGCGCTCGGCGATCGCCAGCGTGTTGTCGCACGCTTCGGGCAGGTTCGAGAACAGCGCCCGCATCTGCTCGGCGCTCTTCAGGTAGTAGCCCGAGCCGTCAAACTTGAACCGCTTCTCGTCCGACATGCGCGCCCCGCTTGCCACGCACAGCAGGATGTCCTGCGCGCTGGCGTCCTCGGCGCGCACGTAGTGCAGGTCGTTGGTCGCCACCAGCGGCGCCCCGATGCGCTTGGCGACCTCCAGCAAGCCCGACCGCACGCTGTTCTCGATGGTCAGGCCGTGGTCCATCAGCTCGACGAAGAAGTTGTCCTTGCCGAAGATGTCCTGGAACTCGCCGGCCGAGGCCACCGCCTGTTCCAACTTGCCCANCCGCAGGTACGTCTGCACCTCACCGGACGGGCACCCGGTCGTGGCGATCAGGCCCTCGTGGTAGCGGTGCAGCAGCTCGCGGTCGGCGCGCGGCTTGTAGAAAAAGCCCTCCAGGCTCGACTTGGACGACAGCCGGAACAGGTTGTGCATGCCCTGCGTCGTCTCGCTCCACATCGTCATGTGGGTGTACGCGCCCTGGGCCGCGACGTCGTCGCCCGTGCCGTCGCCGAACTGCACGCGCTTGCGCTGCTGGCGCGGCGTGCCGGGCGTCAGGTAGGCCTCCAGCCCGATGATCGGCTTGACCGGGAAGCCCTGCGCCGTCTTGTAGAACTCGTAGGCCCCGAACAGGTTGCCGTGATCGGTGATCGCCACCGCGGGCATCTCCAGCTCGGTGGCGAGCTTGAACAGATCCTTGATCCGCGCTGCGCCGTCGAGCATGGAGAAATCGGTGTGGTTGTGGAGGTGGACGAACGACGAACTCATGGGTGTGAGCACAACCTCCTCGGCATCGGCGCGTCTACACAGACTACCCGCGGCCATGGCACACCGGCGTCCCGACATGCCCGCCAGGCACGGGCGTGGCACGAGCCGTCTCACTCTGTGATCACGGCCGCGCTGCGGCATGGACAATGTCGCAAAAACCGTTGACTCGTACCCATTGCGCTGCGATGATGGACGCGCACGCGGTGCCAGTCGAAGGAGACGATCATGGCCTGTGTCCTCATCATCGGGGATGACCTGACCGGGTCGAACGCGACCGGAGTGCTGTACGCGAAGGCCGGGCGCCGGGTCGTCACCGTTTCATCGGTCGGCCTTGCCGCCGCCATGCGCAACGATGTGGACGTGCTCGTCGTCGACACGGAATCGCGGCACCTGCCCCCGAACGTGGCCGCCAGCCGCGTCCGCACGGTCGTCGCGGCCGCCGCACAGTGGGGCGTCCAGG
>WRGV01000192.1 GCA_009787035.1 Propionibacteriaceae bacterium
GGCAAAGAGCTGTTGACAAGAGGGACATGGGGTGGTACCCTGTGTTCGATGTCGAAGCCACATTCGATACCAGAACTCATGAGATAGTGGCGGAAGGGAGGGGTGATAATGGCTCAGTTGCTGAGATTCTTTGGCGTACGCATTACTCATTTATGCGCCGCTTCCGGTGTTGACAAGTGCCCACAGCGCTATTAGTGGCTGCGAGGCTAGCTTTCGGTGTATGAAGGCTAGATCCCAGGATATGGTCGTGAGGCGTTCATTATGCGTGTGATTCACCATGGCAGTCATGCTCACGTGGTGTGGTCAAAGGGAATCGCTGAGATCCCAACCATACCCGCCCATATCCTGGATCTAGCCTCGAAATTCCAGAGGCCGCCCAACTGCTATGCACTTACCGTGCTGTTGACGACTCGTTGCAACTTGGCATGCAACTACTGTTTTCAGAATACAGCATCAGGGTCGCCGCTCACGCCGAGTCGTATTCCTGGACACGCCATTACTGAAGACGTTATTGATCACATGGTGCGATTTGCAGGACAACGAATGCGGGAAGGGGGCTTCAGAGAGGTGAGTGCCGTCCTCTTTGGTGGGGAGCCGTTGCTTGAATATAAGGCGGCGGAAGCTCTACTTTTCAGGCTTCAGTCTCTGAATCTTGTTTCTGCCACGCTAGTCACAAACGGAGTGCTAATGACTCCTGAGCGACTGGAAGGCCTGGTGGCGAAAGGGCTCCGGCAAGTTCAGATCACGCTGGATGGTGACCGTGAGCATCACGACGCAGTCCGAGTCTGGCGAGGCTCTGGGGCAGGCACGTTCTCTACGATCTTGGATAATCTCAGGTATTGTTGCGAAGTCTTTGATGTCGATTTTATGGTGCGGGTTAACACTCGTCTGGACAATCTGTCAACGCTCAACCGCCTCATCGATCAATTGGCAGAAACACTTCCTCGCGAGCGCGTTCACATCTACTTTGCGCCGCTCGAGACATCATCTGTGTGGGCAGGTGCGCCGATGACGTCGGAACGGCTTGCTGAGCAACTGGAGGATCTGTACGTGCGGGCAGTGGTCTCGGGGCTGGTCCCAGTCGTTTCGCCGTCGCCGCATGGGAAGCAGTGCGTGTTTTGTTCTCGGATGTGGGGTAAGCTTGGCAATGTGATAAGTGCCGATGGAGATTTGTACAGTTGCTGGGATAGTGCTGGGCAGGTCGGCTACCGAGTCGGTGACGTGGTTGACGGCTACTCGCAAACTGCCGAGTGCGCGAAGCGATGGGTGCAATGTGGCTATCAGAATCCGTGCCACGATGCCGAGAGTCAGGCTTGGGACGAGGTCATGCGGCGGGTGGAGCCGGTCGTGCTTCATGCCCTGCAGGACCTGCACGAACCAAACTCCGTCAACGCTGGAATCGACAAGGCGGTGTCGTGCGATGGATGCGCATGAGTTCACGGCATTGCACAGACTGATGGCCGCTTCGTTGTTCATGAATCTGGTAGGGCAGGCGAGCTTCGTTTGTATCGTTCTGGTGCTGTCCACGCATGCCTCCCCGACGGTCTTGGGGCTGGCGTTGGGCACGACGACCCTCATCGATGCTGTCGTCTCGCCGTTCGGCGGGTGGCTAGCAGACCGCTTTCCGCGCCCGCGGATGGTTATCGTGGGCGTCAGTATCGAAATCCTCTGCTACTTGAGCCTGGCGACCTTGACCGGATTTCGCCCGGATGATGTGGTGTTGGTTTTCGCCTTGATGGTGCTTGCTCAAGTGGGTGAGTCGATCACGCTGCCGGCGTCGGGCACGTTGGCGCCGACGATCTTCGTCGGGGACGCGCTGGGCGTCGCGAACGCAAGGATCCAGACGATGTCGCGGATCGGCTCAGTATGCGGTCCGTTGGCGATGTCGGCCATCATGCTTGCGACCGGCCGGGTGTGGTTCGCATTCGTGGCGAACGCGATCATCCTTGCGGTAGCCCGGTGGAACACGGTCGATCTGATGCGACGGTTCCCTGCGACGAACCGGGTGAGTGAGGCATCCTCGCCTGCAGCCGGTGCGACATGGCGGCATGTGCTCGCGCATCCGGTGATTGGCTTGCTCGTCCTTTATTACCTGATCACACAGGCGGGGGCCGGCACGCTGTGGGTCGGATTGCCTGTGCTGGCGGCCGGATGGCATGACCGGCTCATCACGTATCCAGTGTTGGTGGCTGCCGGATCGATCGGTGGGCTGATCGGCGCGTGGTGCGCGTCTCGGTTCACGGGCAAGGCGCAGATGGTCCGCAACATGGCGTTGTTCACATTGGCGCAGGCCGTTTGCGTGGTGTTGGTCGGCGTGATCAGGGTTCCGATGGCTTCAGTCGGTTTGTACGCGATGTATGCGCTCTGCGTGAGCCTGTCAGGCGTGGTGGTGATGACGTATATCGGTACGAGTGTTGACAACCGGCTGCTGGGTCGGGCGACCGGTGTCACTGATTCGGCCTCCATAGGTGGTTTCGCCGTCGGCAACTACGGTGGTGGCCCCCTGGTCGCTCATGCCGGTGCGGCGGCGGCATTCATCGGCTGCGGTATCACAAGCGTTGTTGGGGCCGTCCTGCTGCTCGCTCACCGTCCACGGCAGACTGATGCGGTGCGGGGTGTCGCGCTGTGATGGCGTCGACAGGCGGCGCATGCTCGCTTGGGGCAGAATGGGACGCATGTCCCAGCAGAACCACACGCCCGTCCGTACCGTCCCGGGATGGGACGACTACTTCCTGGCCATCGCCACGACGGTGGCCCTGCGGGCCAAGTGCACGCGCCGGCAGGTGGGCGCGGTGCTGGTGTCCGACAAGCGGATCATCGCGACGGGCTACAACGGTGCGGCCCCGGGCCGTCCCGACTGCCTGGAGGGCGCCTGCCCGCGCGGGCGGCTGGGCTACGACGAGGTGCCGGCGTTCTCCGACTACGACGTGCCCGGCACGCCGGGGTTCTGCGTGGCGATCCACGCCGAGGTAAACGCGCTGCTGTTCGCCACGCGCGACACCTCGGGCGCGACGGCGTACATCACCGATCAGCCGTGCCCCGGCTGCCGCAAGGCGCTGGCGGCCGCGGGCATCCAGCGGGCCGTGTGGCCCGGCGGCGAGTTCAGCGCGGACGAGCTGGTCGCCTGGTAACACCGCACGCCAGGTCAAGATTGTCCCGACGCGACCGGTCATCATGGAAGCATGGTGATGGACGAACACTCGGGCCCGGTCGCGCGGATGACGGCGTACGTCGCCGCGCATCTGAACGATCCGATCACGGCTCGTGATCTGGCCCAGGCGGCGGGGTATTCGCAGTATCACGCGGCCAGGCTGTTCCGCGCCGAGGTCGGGATGTCGCCGTTCGAGTACGTGCGCCGCGAGCGCATGACCGCATCGGCCCGGGCGCTGCGCCGGGGCGGGCGCCGGGTCATCGATGTCGCGTTCGACTTCGTCTTCGACAGCCATGCCGGGTTCACCAGGGCATTCGCCAACGCCTTCGGCATCTCGCCGNGGCGCTACGCCCACGTCCCGCCCCCGGCGGGGNGGATCGTCCCGACCTACTACCTCAACCGCCGAGAACAGGAGCCTGCCATGTCCCCCACGTCCGTCGTCTTCGTCCAGATCGTCACCCGGCCGGCCCGCACGCTGGTCCTCCAGCGCGCCCGCCAGGCCGACGACTACTTCTCGTACGTCGCCGAGGTCGGCTGCGGCGAGTCGAACAATTCCGCGCCGTGGGACATCCTGTCCCAGATCCCGGACGCCCTGTACGAGCCGGTCGGCCTGTGGCTGCCCGACGCCATGGTGACCCCCGGCACCGGCCGCTACGCGCACGGCGTCGAGGTGGGCGCCGACTTCGCGGGCCCGGTCCCCGACGGCTTCGACACCATCGACCTGCCCGGCTGCCAGCTGATGGTCTTCCAGGGCGAGCCCTACAACGACGACACGTTCGACCAGGCCGTCGCGGCCTGCATGGATCGCATCGACTCGTTCAACCCGCAGGTGTACGGCTACCGCTGGGCCCCTGAGCTCGCCCCGCGCATGCAGCTGTCGCCGCAGGGGTGGCGCGGCTACATCGAGCTGCGCCCAGTCGCGCCCGCGGCCTGACCGCCGCCGTCCCGGCCAGCCTGAGCCGTCCGCATACCCTCGCCCGGTAGTCTCGTGGGGGCAAAGGAGGAGGACGCCGATGGCACCGAGGCGAACGCGCCGGGACGCGGACCTGCTGCGTCCGGATGCGCGCTGGAACCGCCTGGCGCCGTGGCCCGTGGTGGCCGCCCTGGGTGGGGTCGGTGCGGCGGTCGTCGGCTGGTGCATGTGCGCGGCGGGCTGCCTGCTGGGCTGGCTCCAGGCGACGCAGATCCCGGTGAGCCAGCCGCTGCGGCTGGCGGCCCAGCTGTGGCTGGCGGGCCAGTTCTCGGCGGTGGATGTGCAGGGTTCGCGCCTGTCGATCGCGCCGCTGGGGCTGACGCTCGTGCTGGTCGTTGTCGGCTCGGGTGCCGCGACGCTGGCCGTCCAGCACTGTTTCGATGTCGCACCGCCCGCGCAGCAGCGGGGGCGCTGGTTTGTGCGCATCGGTGGCGTCTTCACGGTGGCGTATGTCATCGCGGTCGGCTTCGCCGCCGAGGGTTTCCATGCGACCACCAACCCCGTCCGCACGCTGGGGGGCTGCCTGGTGATCGGCGTCGTGATGGCGTTCGCGGGCGTGGCCCGCGCGCTGGGC
>WRGV01000193.1 GCA_009787035.1 Propionibacteriaceae bacterium
CGCATGTGGGTCAACACCTACAACGCCATCCCCGCCGGGGCGCCGTTCGGCGGCTACAAGACCTCCGGCATCGGCCGCGAGACCCACAAGGTGATCCTCGACCACTACACGCAGATCAAGAACATCCTGATCAACATCGCCGAGACGCCGTCCGGCTTCTACCCGAAGGCGTGACACATTCCGGACGGACGACGAGGGCGGCCCAGCTTCGGCGGGCCGCCCCCGCCATCTCCGCCCAGGCCTCAGGCCGACATGTAGACCTCATCGGCCGCGCTCAGCACGGCCGGATTCACCGGCGTCACCATGTAGCTGCCGTACTGATCCCCCATCTGCAGCGTCGGCCCCGGCTGCGGGAACACGATCGGGATCTTGTTGATCGGCATACCGACGTACTCCGGTAGAAGCAAAGACGCCGGCGCATTGACATCGTCGAGCACATACGTAGTGCCAGACGTGTTCTGATAATCACTGAACCCGAAGGAAAGACCTGGAATGTCACCACTGGCAGCCTTCAAAGTGACTGACGTTTGATCCGTGATGCGCAGATCATACTGAGCCTGAATATCCGCATATGTGGTCGGAGTTGTGAGCAACCTGCCGAGGGTCATTCTGTCAAGGACCACGGGGGACGGAGTCGACTGTCCGACTATGCTCACAGGACTCGACGCCGGGGCTGCACTGGAAGCCTCTCCCGAGCTGGAACCGCTGGAGGATGCAGGGCTAGCCATCGACGACGCCGAAGGCGAAACGACCTGTGCTGACACCGACACTGTGGTTACGGACGGTTGCGGACTACATGCTGACAAGGCGAGCGCCACTACTGTCATCGCAAGGGCCAATAGAGGTCTCTTACCCATCGTTTTCCACCTTTCGTATTGCAAATTCGCCACGAATAACATTCACCCAATACTGGCGAATATGCTTGCGGCTAGACTTCCCCTGATATTCGCCGCGCTCGTCCCGCCCGCGGGGACTTCATACGACCTGCTAAGGTCATAGCCTGCATTAAATGCCGTTTGACTTCCAGCCTTCCATTTCGCATAGATGCCTGAATAGCTGTACTTGATTTCGTGATCAATCATGTCAGCCTCCGCATTGACGGCCTCCTGCTTGGTAATGGTATTGCTGCCGCCACTCGACTGCAAATACAACTGTACCAGTGTATAACAGCGAGTCCAGGTCCACTGATTACTACCAAGCCCAAACCCTGCCACCGAACCGTCGATTTTCCAGCCATCGCGATTCAGGGTTGTCGCCATGGTGTTGACTGCGCCAAGATTCTTGTTATAAATGAACTGTCCGGAATAAAGGTTTCGGTAGTTGTAGTGGTGATCCATTTGATAGAGATAGCCGGGCTCTGGATTGGTTACATAGTTGGAACTCTCGAACTGCCCGGTGTTCCCCTCTTCGACAACGTTTGCCAGCATACCAGCCACAAACCTGACATCAAGATGATCATTGAGCATCACCTGTGCCGTCGCCACGGCGGCCGGCTTCTTACTTGCGGGAATACGGGTGCTGTTCTCTATATTCCTCAGAATCTGGCTGATTTGCGGCGTCGAACCCGACACGGAGACGGCTGGCGTCGACACACTGTGGCTCACGGGAGCGGGCACACCACAACTCGGTCTGCTGGTGCTGATGTACTCCCCATCCACATAGCCCTTGGCGCCGGTACCCACGGTCACGGCGTACCAGCCGCCGGACTTGCCGCCGAGCGTCAGCGCGGTCCCACACGAAAGCCGAGCCAACACGGCTGCTGCCGTGGATGCGCCTCGCCGAAGGTTGAGATAGCCGCCGACACCCACCTTGACATAGCCGGGTCTGGACGCCGCGGGAGCAGCAACCTTGAAGGCCGTGCTGCGCAATGTCTTGGATGCGCCGCTCGCATCTCTAGCCGAGACACTGTAGGTGTAGCTTCCGGGCACCAGCGTGTTGAACATGAGATTGTTGTTCCACGCCGTGGTGTTGAACGATGTCGCATTCGGATCCGTGGTGAACGAGCAGCGCGGCGCACCCGAGCACGGCGCAATCGCCGCCGTCACGCTGGTCAGACGGTAATTCGACAGCACTGTCCCCGCCACATGCACCGGCGTGCCAGGCCTCAGCGGATTCGCGATGCCCATCGACCCCACGATCCGAAGGGCCGAAGCGACGGCCGGCTTCGCGACGCCTGATACCGTCACCGTCGCCGAAGCACTCTTGCCTCCATCGACTGTTTTTGCCGTGATGGTCGCCTTCCCGGCCGCCTTGCCCGTCACCACGCCGCCCGACACTGTGGCGACAGTCGTGTTCGACGACGCCCACGACACTGTGACGTTCGTCGCATTTGATGGCGTAACGGAGGCCGTCAAGTGGACCTTTCCCCCCGCTGTCACGGACGCGCTGCTCGGAGTGACAAAGACTCCTGCGACGGGGACCGTCACCGGAACCACGGTCACGGTGACCGACGCTGTCTTGGCGCCATCGGCCGTGGTTGCCGTCACGGTCGCGGTGCCGACCCGACGCCCCGTCACCAGACCGGCGCTCGACACCGTAGCGACAGCCGTGTTCGACGACGACCACGACACCGCTTTGTCGGTGGCAGCCGAGGGACTCACCGCCGCCACCAGCCTGGTCGTACCCGCAACGGGGACGCTCGCCGTCGCGGGAAGCGACACGCTTGAGACCGGCACTGTGACCGTCACCGTGACCGCGGCGGTCTTGCCACCCTCTGCAGTCGTCGCCGTGATCGTGGCGGTGCCACCACCCCTTGCAGTCACCAAACCCGACGAGCTCACGCTCGCCACCGCACTGTCGGACGACGACCACAGGATGTTCTTGTCCGTCGCATCGGGCGGCGTGACCGTCGCCGCCAGCGCAGCAGTTCCGCCCGCACGCAGATCTGTCGACGCCGGTGACACCGACACACCTGTCACCGGCACGGGCACGACTGTCACCGTGGTCGTCGCGGTCTTCGCGCCGTCGTCAGTCACACCTGTGACGGTGGTCGTACCCAGCGCCGTCGCAGTGACGACTCCTGTGCTTGAAACCGTGGCCACCGACGCATCCGACGACGTCCACCTCATGCCCAGGTTGCTCGCGCACGCCGGGAAGATCGTCATCACCATCTGCGCACTCGTGCCGATCGTCACCTGCTGCGAGGCCGTGGCCGCGGACAACGAGACGACGGGCACGTTCACATAGAACCCGTCCGCATACCCGACGGGCGTCTGCGGCGTCTTGACTTCCACCCAGCCGTCCGGTGCACATCCGGTCACGGAGAGCGCAGTCGTGTTGCGAAGGTCCTGCAGGATGCTCGCCGAAGTCGACGGCGTCTGGCGGATGTGCAAGACGGTGTTCACATTCACGACGGTCGCCGCCACCGGCGATGACAGCTCGGTCGTACCATCGGCGGCGAAAGCAGTCGGCGCCGAAAACACCAGCCCTGAGAGAACAGCCACCACGCAGACACCTGCCACAACTCCCCGACGCACCGCCAGTCCCTTCCGCCCAGCCCCAACCTGGGCGCAGCAAGTACACTCCCTATGATTTACATGTGCAAATTCTGGATGAGTGCGCATGGTTTTGCTTGACGCCAGCCGCACGGCACGGCGCCCGGCTCCACGTGGGACAAGCGCGCACGCAGACACCAGAGATCTGACCGTTTTGGCCATATCGCGACCGCCAAGGGCACATTTGCCCCGTGGAACTTCCCGTTCCTGATGGCGGCCTGGAAGCTCGCCCCGGTGCTGGCCGCCGGGTGCTGCACGGTGTTCAAGCCGTCCAGCCAGACCAGCCTGTCGGTGCTCGAACTGGCCCGGCTGACGCAGGACATCCTGCCCGCCGGCGTCTTCAACGTGATCACCGGACGCGGCTCCAAGTCGGGGCAGTACATCCTCGACCACCCCGGCTTCCGCAAGCTCGCGTTCACCGGCTCGACCGAGGTCGGCTGCAACGTCGCCGAGGCGGCGGCGTGCCGCCTGATCCCGTCCACGCTCGAACTCGGCGGCAAGTCGGCCAACATCTTCTTCCCCGACTGCGATTGGGACATGGCCATCGACGGCCTGCAGCTGGGCATCCTGTTCAACCAGGGCCAGGTCTGCTGCGCCGGCTCGCGCGTGTTCGTGCACGAGTCGATCTACGACAAGTTCATGGACGCCGCGGTGGACGCGTTCAAGCGCATCAACGTCGGCATGCCCTGGCTGGACGACACCCAGATGGGCGCGCAGGTCGACAAGACGCAGTTGGACAAGATCACCGGCTGGGTCAAGGAGGGCGTGGCCGAGGGCGCGACGATCGCCGTCGGCGGCGACCGCTACCACGACGGCCCGCTGGCGAACGGCTGCTTCATGCAGCCCACGCTGCTCACCAACGTCACCAACGACATGAAGGTCGCCCGGGAAGAGATCTTCGGCCCGGTCGCCGTCGTCATCAAGTTCAAGACCGAGGACGAGGTCATCCAGATGGCCAACGACTCCGACTACGGCCTGGGCGGCGCCGTGTGGACGCGCGACATCAACCGCGCCATCCGCGTGTCCCGTGCCATCGAAACCGGACGCATGTGGGTCAACACCTACAACGCCATCCCGGCCGGTGCGCCGTTCGGCGGCTACAAGACCTCCGGCATCGGCCGCGAGACCCACAAGGTCATCCTCGACCACTACACCCAGATCAAGAACATCCTGATCAACATCGCCGAGACGCCCTCG
>WRGV01000194.1 GCA_009787035.1 Propionibacteriaceae bacterium
ACAAGGTCGGCGACCTCAAAGAACAGGCCACCGCCAAACTCGACGAGGTCAAGAAGACCGAGGCCTACGCCCAAATGGCCGACAAGGTCGGCGACCTGAAGGACGCGGCGGCGGCCAAGTTGGACGAGGTGCGCGACCAGTTCGATGGCCCGGATCAGCCGGCGCGGGCCGAGGCCGAGGCCGACGCACCGCAGGCGCCGGTGGCCGAACCGTCCGCGGCGACCCCGGAGCAGCCCGGCACACCCGCCTGAGGGCGGGTTGCTGCCCTGTGGCACACTGGGGCGCATGCCCGATGACGTCAAGGAACTGGTCGACACGCTGCGCGTGACTCCGCTGGCGGGGCAGCCCGGCAGCTTCGTGGGCGGCCAGGTGCGGTCGTACTTCCAGCGCACCTTCGGCGGCCAGGTGCTNGCGCAGTCGCTGCTCGCCGCNTCCGCGACCATTGCGGACGAGCGCCGCACCGCCCATTCGCTGTCGGCCTACTTCCTGCGCCCGGCCACGACGAGCCGCCCCATCATCTATCGCGTCGACCAGCTGCGCGACGGCGGCACGTTCTCGGCCCGGCAGGTCACGGCGTCCCAGGGCGATGGTGCCGTGTTCACGCTGTCCGCATCATTCCACGGCGACGAGCCGGGGCTCGACCACGCCGTGCCCGCACCGCTGGGCGTCCCCGATCCGTCCGACTGTCCGCCGATCACCCAGGTGCTGGACGAGCGCTTCGGCCCGCTGCCGCTGTGGCACGAGTGGGACTGTCTGGACGTCCGCTTCGCGGGCGACTCGGCCGGCCTGCCGGGGGCACCCGCCTGGATGCGCGTCTGGGCCCGCACGCAGGACCCGCTGCCGCAGGACGCCCCGGCGCGGCTGCACCAGGCGGTGCTGGCGTACCTGTCCGACATGACCTTGCTGTCGGTGAGCGCGCTGCCGCACGAAATCGTGTTCATCTCGAACCAGGTGCAGACCGCCTCGGTCGGGCATGCGATGTGGTTCCACCGCCCCTGCCGGGCCGATCGCTGGCTGCTGTACGACATGGTGTCGCCGTCGGCGCACGCAAGCATCGGTTTCAGTTCCGGACGGCTGTTCCAAGACGGCGTCCTGGTCGCCTCCTGCTCGCAGGAAGGATTGGTCCGCGTCGTCGACGATCGGCCCATCTTGACGTAGCACCGCTGGGTGCTGCGTCAGACATCTGCGCCCGACGCCGCCGGCGTCGTGCTCAGGCGACCATCTCGCTCTCACGGGCCATGACCTGGAGCGCGGCGCGCTCCAGCTGGCGGACGCGTTCGCCGGTGATGCCCCAGTGACGCCCGATGTCGGCCACCTTCTCGACGGTGCCGTCCTGCAGCCCGTACCGGCGGCGCACGATGTCGGTGGAGCGCTCGTCCAGATGGCACAGCAGGTGTTCCAGCCGCTCGCGGTTCTCGGCGTCGACCTCGGTCTGCTGCGGGGTCTCCTGGTTGCGCTGGGCGAGCAGATCGCCCAGCGACGTCGTCGTGTCGGGGTCGATCGGCGCGTCCAGGCTGACATGCTCGTGCGTGTAGCGCATCAGCTCGGTGATCTGTTCCGCGGTCATGTTGACCTGCTCGGCGATCTCCTCGGGCAGCGGCTCACGGCCCAGGTCGTTGCACAGGCGGCGCCGCGCGTTGACGATCTGGCTCACCTGCTCGGCCACGTGCGCCGGCAGCCGGACGATGTGCCCGTGGTGCGCGATGCCGCGCGTGATCGCCTGGCGCACCCACCAGGTGGCGTACGTCGAGAACTTGTAGCCCTTGGCATAATCGAACTTCTCGACCGCACGGATCAGGCCGGCGTTGCCTTCCTGGATCAGGTCGAGCATCGACAGCTGGGTCACCCGCGTGTACTTGCGGGCCAGCGAAACGACCAGGCGCAGGTTGGCCTGGACGAACGTGGTGAAGGCCTGGCGACCCTGCTCGGCCACGGCCTCCAGCTCGCGGGTCGTGGCGCCCACGGTGTTGGGGAGCGTACCGTCGAGGATGTGCTCGGCCATCTGGCCGGCCTCGATGGTGCGGGCCAGCTCGACCTCTTCATGGGCACTGAGCAGGGGAATCTTGGCGATGGAGTCTAGGTACAGTCCGATGGAGTCTCGGCCTCGAATGGTGTCGACCATGGGGCGGGTCCGAGGGGGTGCCATATAAGCCCTTTCCGTTCGTAATCGCTGGCGTTGCGCCGTCTGACCGGCGTCGGTTGCGTAGGAAGGTTATCTTCGGATCCCCAACTATATTGTGTGATCGCACACAGTACAAATCACTGGCACTGTGCTAGGAAACATTATAGACTTCAGCGTAAGCGCGAGCTTGCATGGAAGAGCGGGCACCCAGCGCAGGTGAGCGAACACATTCCTACGAAGCTCGAACGATATGGGTGGGCGGCCACCGAGCCCGCGGACGTTTGGGGGAGCGCATACATTATGACTGGTGGTGAACGCGCTCGGTAGGACCGCTGGCGTTGCAGCGGCCTCGAAGATCTGTCATAATGGCAGTCGGGCTGCTTGACACCTCCGGATTGTTGTATGCCCTCAGTCCGAACGAGCGCCCGCGTTCAGGAAGGTTCTCCGTGTCGCCCAAAACCACAAAGTCAGTAGAAGCCGCCGTGATGACGGACGAGGCGCCCAAGGCTGCTCCGGCCGTCCGTTCGCACAAGGGTACCGCCGGGTCGACGACGACGAAGCGCACCACGACTGCACATGCCAAGAGCACCACCACGGCGACCAAGGCCGCCGCACCGGCGCCCCGCGGCAAGACCGCGGCCGCGTCGCCCCGCACGCGCAAGCCCACGGCGACCAAGGCGACCGCGCCCAAGTCGGTGAAGAAGGACGACGCGGTGGTCGAGCCGGTCGTGACCGACCTGGTCGACGAACCCGATCCCGCNGAGCTNGACGANGACCTGACCGTCGAGGACGTGCTGCTGGCCGGCGACGATGTCGCGGCCGACGATGTCCGAGTGCCGGTGCAGGTGCACCGTGACGGCGACGAGGTCATCCTCAAGGTGGGCGGCAACCGCCGCAGCCTGGACGATGTGGACGATGCCGCGCTGGACCTGGCCGAGGCAGAGCGCGACGAGGCCGAGATCAATGCCGAGGCCCAGCAGACGGAGTCGGAGGACCAGGGCTTCAGCCTGTCCGACAGCGACGACAACGACGAGCCCGAGCAGCAGATCACCGTGGCCGGTGCGACCGCCGACCCCGTCAAGGACTACCTGAAGCAGATCGGCAAGGTCGCCCTGCTGTCAGCCGAGCAGGAGGTCGAGCTGGCCAAGCGCGTCGAGGCGGGCCTGTTCGCCGAGGAGCAGCTGGCCGATGCCGTGCAAGACTTCAGCAGCGAAGACCGCATCGACATGCAGTGGATCGCCGACGACGGCCGCCGCGCCAAGAACCACCTGCTGGAGGCCAACCTGCGCCTGGTCGTGTCGCTGGCCAAGCGTTACACGGGCCGCGGCATGCTGTTCCTCGACCTGATCCAGGAGGGCAACCTGGGCCTGATCCGCGCGGTCGAGAAGTTCGACTACACCAAGGGTTACAAGTTCTCCACGTACGCCACCTGGTGGATCAAGCAGGCGATCACCCGCGCCATGGCCGACCAGGCCCGCACGATCCGCATCCCGGTGCACATGGTCGAGGTCATCAACAAGCTGGCCCGCGTGCAGCGCCAGATGCTGCAGGACCTGGGCCGCGAGCCAACCCCGGAGGAGCTGGCCGTCGAGCTCGACATGACCGCCGAGAAGGTCATTGAGGTGCAGAAGTACGGCCGCGAGCCGATCAGCCTGCACACCCCGCTGGGCGAAGACGGCGACTCAGAGTTCGGCGACCTGATCGAAGACTCCGAGGCCATCGTGCCCGCCGATGCGGTCAACTTCACGCTGCTGCAGGAGCAGCTGCACGACGTGCTCGACACGCTCTCGGAGCGCGAGGCCGGCGTGGTCAGCATGCGCTTCGGCCTGACCGACGGCCAGCCCAAGACGCTGGACGAGATCGGCCGCGTCTACGGCGTCACGCGCGAGCGCATCCGCCAGATCGAGTCGAAGACGATGAGCAAGCTGCGCCACCCGTCCCGCTCCCAGGTGCTGCGCGACTACCTGGAGTGATCCGGAGCTAGGCCCCACCGCCACGACGACGGTGGGGCTGCCGAACGACAGCCACGGTGATACTCCGGCGTTGGAGACCGGGCTGGCCGGAATGCCGGCAGATCTGTGATCGAATCGTGATCTCGTATTGTGCGCGTCCGCCCTCGGTGGCTGCGGTGGCGTGGCAGACTGACTAGCAAGAGACGGTGCTTGCAAAGGCAACAGGCGGTGTCGCCCACCGTATCCCGGTCACATCACGGGCCACAATCAAACTCCTCAACAGAACTCCTCAACAGAACAGACCTTCCCATCCATCACATTGTCGTGCAATAAACACAGGAGCAGACATGCCTGCTTTGGCAACAATTCTCCAGAAGAGACGGGTAGCACTCACCACCGCGGTCGCGGTCGCGCTCATCGTCCCAGCCGGGCTCACACTTGGCGCCCCGAAGGCGTTCGCGTCGGACGCATGGACGGGAGGTGTCATCATCAACGAGGTGTACGGCGGCGGCGGCAACAGCGGCGCCGCCTTCAACCAGGACTTCATCGAGCTGTACAACCCGACGGATGCCGCCATTGATCTCAGCGGCTGGTCGCTGCAGTATGG
>WRGV01000195.1 GCA_009787035.1 Propionibacteriaceae bacterium
CAGTCCGCCGAGGAAATAGCCGACGCTGTCCCACGCCAGCGGCTTGTCGGTGAAGAACCCGCCGAACACGATGCTGCGCAGCCGCTCGGTGGCGGCGATCACCTCGGCGCGGCTGATCTGGTCGCAGTCGTCGATCTTGACCAGGGACGGCTCAGCGCGATAGCTCGCGTCGAGCGCATCCACCAGATCGCTGATGGACGGGGCAGGCGGCAGGGGTTGCGTCATGGATGCTCCTCGGCAGGTGGGTAGACGAGCCGGGAACGCAGGTGGTGCTGCGTTCCCGGCTCACGTCCAGACTAGTCGGTCAGCCCCGCGAACAGCGGCGTGGACAGGTACCGCTCGCCGAAGTCGGGAGCGATCGCGACGATCAGCTTGCCAGCATTGGCCGGGTCGGCGGCCAGGTCGAGCGCGATCTTCGTGGCCGCGCCGGTCGAGATGCCACCGAGGATGCCCTCCTTCGTGGCCAGGTCGCGGGCCGTGGCGATCGCCTCGGGCGCCGACACCGTGCGCACCTCGTCATACACGGCGGGGTCGAGCACCTCGGGGACGAAGTTGGCGCCGATGCCCTGGATCCCGTGCGGGCCCGCCTTGCCTTGCGACAGCAGCGGCGACTCGGTCGGCTCGACGGCCACCACGCGCACGGACGGCTTGCGCTGCTTGAGGTAGCGCCCGGTTCCGGTGATGGTGCCGCCGGTGCCGACGCCGGCGACCAGAATGTCGACGTTGCCCGCGGTGGCGTCCCAGATCTCGGGGCCGGTGGTGGCCTCGTGGATCGCCGGGTTGGCCGGGTTGGCGAACTGCCGGGCCACGATGCCGCCGCGCTCGGCGGCGATGCGGTCGGCCGCCTCGACCGCGCCGCGCATGCCGTCCGCCTTCGGGGTGAGGACGAGCTCGGCACCGTACGCCCGCAGCAGGGCCCGGCGCTCGACGCTCATGGATTCGGGCATCGCCAGCACCAGGTGGTATCCGCGCGCCGCGGCGACCCACGCCAGCGCGATGCCGGTGTTCCCGCTGGTGCCCTCGACGATCGTGCCGCCGGGCTTGAGCGCCCCGGCCTTCTCGGCGGCGTCGACGATGGCCACGCCGATGCGGTCTTTGACCGAGTTGGCGGGGTTGTAGAACTCAAGCTTGAGTGCGACGGTCGCGTCGCCCTGGTTGACCCGGTTGAGTCGGACGAGCGGGGTGGCGCCGACGGCCTGCGAGATGTCGTTGAGAATGGGCATGACAAAACCTTTCCTTGCGGTACGTATCTATGGAATCAGATGCCTGGCGCCGACGCGACGGGCAGGGTGGTGACACAGGACGCCCGGTGCACGGGAACAAGAACAAGCAACCGTGCCGCTGGTACCGGAACGCCCTAACGACACATGCAGCAGCAACTGAAACGGAACGCTGCGGATGATGATGCAGTCATCGACGCGGGCTCCGTTCATGGATGGAAGATCTGCTTGGGGAACGTTGAAACAACGTGATCTCTACATTACTCCGATCCGCGCCTCCCCGCAGACAGTGTCCACCATATGAGACGCCAGGCCACTGACAAGCCAGGACGGAGGTCGCCATTCGCCGCCGCTCGCGAATCACACCGATGTCATTCGCGGTCGGCGCCGAGCATGGGCGCCAGCCACGCAATACAGTGGATATGCAACCGCCGCCCGAGCATCCGCGATGCCGCGCGCGGCCGGCACATACGTATCGAGGAGGAAACATGGACGAAGCCCTGACCACGAAGATCGATGCCTGGATGGCGCAGGATCCCGACCCGGACACGCGCGCCGCGCTGGCCGATCTGCTCGCGCGCGCCGAAGCCGGCGATGCCGCGGCACAGGCCGAGCTGGCGGATGCCTTCGCCGGCCCGTTGGCCTTCGGAACGGCCGGGCTGCGCGCGGTGATGGGCCCCGGCCCCGGCCGCATGAACCGCGTCGTCGTCACGCAGGCCGCCGCCGGGCTGGCCCGCTGGCTACTGGACGAGGCCGGCTGCAGCAAGGGCGAGCCCGTGATCATCGGCTACGACGCCCGCTACAAGTCGGCCGACTTCGCGAAGGACACCGCGCAGGTGCTGGCCGCCGCCGGGTTCAAACCGCTGCTGGCGTCCGCGCCCGTGCCGACGCCGAGCGTCGCGTTCGGCATCCGGTCGCTGCATTGTGCTGCCGGCGTCATGTGCACCGCCTCGCACAACCCGGCCCACGACAACGGCTACAAGGTCTACAACCGCGACGCCTCGCAGATCATCCCGCCCATGGACACGCAGATCGCCGCGCACATCGCCGAGGTCGCCGCGCATCCGCTGAGCGAGATCGCGCGGTCCGACGACTACGAACTCATCGACGGCGCGCTGCTGGATCCGTACATCGCCCGCGCCGCCAGCCTGGTCGGCGACACGCCTTGTGGGGACGTCGTCTGGGCGTACACCGCCATGCACGGCGTCGGCGCGCGCATCGTGCGCCGCGTCATCGAGGCCGCCCACCTGCCCAAGCCGACCGAGGTCGCCGCGCAGATCGACCCCGACCCCGACTTCCCCACCGTGCCGTTCCCCAATCCCGAAGAGGTCGGGGCCATGGACATGGTGATCGCCGCCGGCAAGGCCATCGGCGCGGACGTGGCCATCGCCACCGACCCCGACGCCGACCGCTGCGCCGCCGCGACCCTGATCGACGGCGTCTGGCGCCGGTTCACCGGCGACGAGCTGGGCGCGCTGCTGGGTGACGACGCCATGCGCCGCGGCGTCCCCGGCACCTTCGCATGCTCGATCGTGTCATCCACGCTGCTGGGCACGATGGCCAGGGCGCGCGGACGCAACTTCGTCCGCACGCTCACCGGCTTCAAGTGGATCGGCCGCGTGCCCGACCTGGCNTTCGGCTANGAGGAGGCCATCGGCTACTGCTGNGACTCCAAGGCCGTCGCCGACAAGGACGGCATCAGCGCCACCGCCACGCTGATGCGNCTNACCGCCGAGCTCAAGGCGCAGGGCAAGACGCTGAGCGACCGGCTGGACGACATCGACACCGAGTTCGGCNCGCACACCACCACGCAGCACTCGCTGCGCGTCGAGCACCTGCAGCAGATCCAGGACATGATGGCCCGGCTGCGCGCCAACCCGCCCGCCGCGCTGGCCGGCATGGCCGTCACGGTGCGCGACTGGCGCGACGATCCGGCCGACGGCCTGCCCGCCACCGACGCCATGGAATTCTCCGGCGAGTCGGTGCACGTGGTCGTGCGTCCGTCCGGCACCGAGCCCAAGCTCAAGTGCTACCTGGAGGCCCGCTCGACCCCGGCCGCCTCGGCCGCCGACCTGCACGCCGCCCGAGCCGCCAACAACGCGTGCCTGGACGGGTTGTGGGCCGACGTGGCAAGCGCGCTCGGCGCCTGAGCCATCTGGCGTGATGGCGCTCCGGCTACGGGAAGTGCTCGTCGCGGGAGCGCTCCACGCGCCCGATGCCTTCGTCATCTTATCCGGCGCGCTCCACTCGGCGATCTCGCATACCGGCGCTCCTTCGGACCGCAGCGGTCAGCTCGATCGACGTGCTGTTCGTGAGCGTCCACCTGCGCCTGCACGCCCAGAACAGACAGCTGCCCCGCATCCTTCGAGGATGCGGGGCAGCTCTGATTTTCGGACGAGTCAGCTGCGCTGTCCCACGCCACCTGGCCTATGGCCGGGATGGTATTCGGACCGCACCCATCTCGTCCGGACCGAGATGATCGCGAACGCGACTATCCCCACGCCGCCGAGCAGGAGAGCGATGAGGCCGATGCCGCCGTGCGTCGCCGCCGAGGGGACCGTGGTCCGGTCGTCGTCCGCAGCGATCATGACCCCTGACACCCACCATACATAGGCGAAGGCGACGACCACCACTGCGGCGCTGGCCACCAGACCCCACCGAGTCCAGTGCGACGGCGTCCGGGCGATGACCAGCGAGGCGACAGCCCACGCCGCGACAACCAGCGCGGCCAGGAGGCCGATCCCACCCACTAGGCCCCCAGCCGCCACCACCGCCAGGACGACCAACCATGCGACCACCGCTGCAACGACGCCGTGGCCACCGGACAACCGGATGGCCAGACGTCGCGCGCGATCAGCAGCGCCGGGGCGTTCGGACATCAGTCGAACCACTTGTTGCCGCCGGGATTGCAGTATGAGTTCACCGTTTGCACATAGCCCACGCTGGGACGCCACTCGTCCAGATTCCACGTTGCCTTATTCCGGTCCCGGACGGCAACCAATTGCTGATGACAGATGTACTGATCCTGCATGCCGGTCAGGTTCGTGTTCAGCCCGCGATTCTGGTACTTCGCCTTGAGCTCAAGCCATCCAGCGGCCCCCACCGCATAACTCCCCGCGTTGGAACGTGCCCACTGGGTCGGCGTCACCTGTAGCGTCCAGCCTTCGGTGTAGCGCACCCACGACGCCGAACTGATCAGGTCTTTCCCGAACCACGGGTCGGCCACGATGGGATAGGTGGCACCAGGCCCCGGCGCCACCACCTGCGTGACGACGTTGCCCTTGATCTCGTACCACGTCGGCACGGACCGTCCCCGAGCGTCCTTGGCCCAAGGGGCGGCGAACCCCGCGATCGGCGTCCCCGCCGCGTCCTTGATGGCG
>WRGV01000196.1 GCA_009787035.1 Propionibacteriaceae bacterium
GTCCCCGTATCGAACGCGTGCACCACCACAGTCGGGCGCCCACGCGTGACACCCTTCCTGATGGCCCGCTGGAATCCGGTGGACGAGCGCAGCCGATGAGCCCTCGGCAACACGGTCGGCTCAGGCAGACAGCTCAGCGCGACCCTTGCGGCGACGCGCTGCCAGGATGGCGCGACCGGCGCGGGTACGCATGCGTGCGCGGAAACCGTGGGTACGGCTGCGACGACGGTTGCTCGGTTGGAAAGTACGCTTGACCACGGGAGACGCTCCGTCTAGTTGGGCACCCGGCCGGGTGCTGGGATTCAGCAACCAACCTCGGGCACTACGAAACACCGCTGACGCTCAACGGCGACTCCATGGTACCTGAGCCCGCCGAGCCGGAGCAAGACGTCACCCCCGCATAGACATACCAACAGCGCCCTGTCCAGCCGACACGCCGCACAATCACTCAATCGAGTGTCATCCACAACTTGTACTAGTCAACTTGTGACCACTAGCATTGACATGTCTTCGTCGTCGGCGCCCCCCAACCGTGACAGGCGCGGTGCTCAGCACCATCACCGACCATGATTTCTCCTCACACCTCAGAAGGGCACTGCGATGGACGCAACGCCTGCAGAAACCAACTCCGAAGCCGCCGCCCAGGCTGCGTGGGACTACGTCCTCAGCCAATCTGGCCCCATCGCCGCCAAGTGGTTGCGCACCGCCAAGCCGTTGGCCCTTTCGGACGCGTATCTGATCGTCGCCACCGCCTCTGACTTCGCCAAACAACGCCTCGAAGACCGCCTGCGCGCCGACGTGGAAGACGCCCTGTCCGACTTCTGCGTCAAGCCGATGACGCTGGTCGTGAGCGTGCAGCCCGGGTTGGAGCTCAACCTTGGCCGCGAGATTTCGGACGACGACGCCAACACCGACACCCTGGACGAGCCGCCGCAGCCCCCGGCTCTGGCTCCGCGCGACAACACCGACTCCCGTCCGCCCATCCAGAACCACTTCAACCCGCGGTACACGTTCGACAACTTCGTCATTGGGCCGTCCAACCGCTTCGCACACGCCGCCGCCGAGGCCGTCGCCGAATCCCCCGGCACCGCGTACAACCCGCTGCTCATCTACGGACCGTCCGGCCTGGGCAAGACGCACCTGCTGCACGCGATCGGGCACTACCTGGAGGAGTACTACCCCACGCTGCGCGTGCGCTACGTCAGCACCGAAGAGATGACCAACGCGTTCATCAACGCGGTCGCCGACCGCAAGATGGCGCAGTTCCGCGCCGACTTCCGCGATCTGGACGTGCTGCTGCTCGATGACATCCAATTCCTGGAGAACAAGGACCAGACGCAGGAAGAGTTTTTCCACACCTTCAACACGCTGCACAACGCCAGCAAGCAGATCGTCATGACGTGCGACCGCCCGCCCAAGGCGCTCGAACTGCTGGAGATCCGCCTGCGCTCGCGGTTCGAGTGGGGCCTGATCACCGACATGCAGCCGGCCGACCTGGAGACCCGCACCGCGATCCTGCGCCGCAAGGCCGCCGCCGAGCACCTCCAGGTGCCTCAGGACGTGCTGGAGCTCATCGCCGAGCGCATCCAGACCAACATCCGCGAGCTGGAGGGCGCGCTGCTCAAGGTGACCGCATACGCCACGCTCAACCGCACGACGCCCGACCGCGAGATGGCCGAGACGCTGCTGGCCGACATCGTGCCCGACCCTGATCTCAACCGCATCACGCCCGCCACCATCATCGACGAGACCGCCAAGTACTTCGGCGTCGCGCCCGAGGCCATCGTCGGCACCTCCCGCACGCAACAGCTCGTCGCCGCCCGCCAGATCGCCATGTACCTGACCCGGGACATGACCGATCTGTCCTGGCCCAAGATCGGCCAGGAGTTCGGCGGCCGCGACCACACGACCGCGATGCACGCCTACCGCAAGATCAAGGAGCTCATGCGCGAGCGCCGCAGCACCTACACGCAGGTCGTCGAGGTCATGGAGCGCGTCAAGAAGGCGCAGAGCTGACATCCACACGCCCTGGGGACAACCTGTGGACGACCGGCGCACGAACCTGTGCACAACGTGCCCGTCGCGGCGTTCGGACGGATCCGTCCCCAGTTTTCCCCCAAGCCCGACAGCCGTTCCCCACAGACCCTGTGGACAAGATTCAGATGCTGACGAGCACAGACGTCACTCATCCCCAGTTTCCACACCAGAGATGACGACGACGAGAGTCATACATATCCATCGATCGACTAAGTCCAGGCGGTGCACAACCCTCATCCTGCCCGGCCGACGCCTCTGGGCGTCCACACGCTTGTCAGTGCGAACCGATATGATCGTGTGAGTTGGCTGGCACCGTATCAGTACGCCGGTTGACGAGCCGGCCCCGGCTGTGGCTCGATCCCGCCAAGTGAAGTGAGGCACAGATGAAGATTCGTATCGACAGCGCGGTGCTGGCCGACGCGGTGGCGTGGGTCGCCCGCAGCCTGCCCAACCGGCCGAGCGTGCCGATCCTGGGCGGCTTGCTCGTGGAGGCCGGCGGCGATGCCGTGGTGCTCAGCGCCTTCGACTACGAAACCAGCGCGCGCATGACCGTGCCCGCCGAGGTCTTCGACGAGGGCGTTGCGCTGGTCAGCGGCAAGATGTTCGCCGACATCGCCCGCAGCCTGCCGTCCGGCCCGGTCACGATCAGCACCGAAGAGACGCACACCGAGCTGGTCTGCGGCTCCGCGCGGTTCACGCTGCAGATGCTGCCGGTGGCCGACTACCCCGAGCTTCCGGTGATGCCGACCCAGACCGGCGTCGTACCGTCCGACGACTTCGCACGGGCGGTTGCCCAGGTGTTCGTTGCCGCCGGGCGCGACGAGCTGCTCGCCATCTACACCGGCGTGCGCGTCGAGATAGAGGGCGACACCATCTCGCTGTTGGCCACCGACCGCTATCGCATGGCGCTCAAGGAGCTGAAGTGGAACCCGGCCGACGCCAAGGCCGAGGGTGCCGCCATCGTCCCCGGCCGCGTGCTCAACGAGGCCGCCCGGTCCATGGCGTCCGGCGAGACCATCTCGCTCAGCCTGTCGGGCACCGACCTGGGTGACGGCCTCATCGGCTTTTCCGGCCAGGCCGCCGACGGCACCCGCCAGCTCACCACCCGGCTGCTCGGTGGGGAGTTCCCCAAGTTCCGCCACCTGCTCGACGTCAAGGCCAACCTGTCCGTGCGCCTCAAGACCGACGACCTGGTCGCCGCCGTCCGCCGCGTCGCCCTCGTCGCCGAGCGCAACACCCCCATGCGCATGGTCATCAACGAGGACGGTGTCGTGCTCGACGCCGCCACCGGCGACCAGGCGCAGGCCAGCGAGGCGCTGGAGGCCGTCGTCACCAACTACGTCGGTACCGAGGCCGAGATGACCGCCGTCGGCTTCAACCCGCACTACCTCGCCGATGCCCTCGGCGCCCTCGACGCGCCGTACACCCACTTCAGCTTCACCGCCCCCGGGCAGCCCTGCCTGGTGCAAGGCGTCGATGACGCCGACGGAGAGCCCCGCGCCGACTACCGCCACGTCATCATGCTCATGCGCCTCCCCGGGTGAACGCGACGCTGGGTGCGTTGCGGTCGCCCTTGCGTGGGTGAACCACGCGGCGGTCGCCCGCGCCTTCCCAGCCCCGCGTTCACATCTGAGTGCGGCAGGCGGCAGGCTTCGCCTCTCCGGGTGAACGCGACGCTGGGTGCGTTGCGGTCGCCTTTGCGTGGGTTTACCACGCGGCGGTCGCCCGCGCCTTCCCAGCCCCGCGTTCACAGCTGAGTGCTGCAGGCGGCAGGCTTCGCCTGCGAAGCGGTGCGGTCGTCTGCGCCTCCAGTGGGCAGGACATGCCACAATGGCGGTGGCACGGACACGATCGGGGACGGGGGAGCGGATGTACGTCGAGCACCTCAGCGTGACCGACTTCCGCAACTACGCCGGTGCGGACATTGAGCTTGGCCCCGGGGTCAGCGTGTTCACCGGGCCGAACGGGCAGGGCAAGACCAACCTTGTCGAGGCGGTGGAATACCTGGCGACGCTGTCGAGCCACCGGGCCGGCGCCGACGCGCCGCTGATCCGATCGGGCGCCGACCAGGCCGTGGTGCGCGCCCGTGTGGTCGCGGGCCTGGACGATGCCCGCACGCTGCTGCTGGAGATCGAGATCAACCCCGGACGTGCTAACCGCGCGTTCATCAACCGCGTCGCTCAGCGTAGCGCCCGTGAGCTGCTGGGCGGCATCCGCGTGGTCATGTTCACCCCCGACGATCTGGCCATCGTCAAGGGCGACCCGGCCGACCGGCGCGCATTCCTGGACGACCTGGTCACCAGCCGCTGGCCCCGCATGGCCGGCGAGCGCTCCACGTACGACCGCGTGATTCGCCAGCGCAACGCGCTGCTCAAGTCGCTGGCCGCCCATCCGCACCGGCTGTCCGACGACGACCTGGCCACGCTGGAGGTCTGGGACGCGCACCTGGCCCAGTCCGGCGCCCAGATCATGCAGGCCCGCCTGGAGACCCTCGACGCGCTGGTGCCGCTGGCGGCGGCGGCCTACGCCGACATCGCGCCCACCAACGCCGATGCGGGCGCC
>WRGV01000197.1 GCA_009787035.1 Propionibacteriaceae bacterium
GCGGGCCAGCCGAACGGTCCAGCCGCCTCGGAGCCGCGCCGCGTCAGGTCAGTTCAACACTTTCGCGGGACAAACGGCCCTCCAGAGCTCGGATTTCGGCCAAAGATGGTCGATTCCGGGCATCCAGAAGACGTATTGTCCCGGCGAATCAGTCGGCGCGGCGGGTGCCGCGCTTGAGGGCGACGCCCAGCAGCACCAGACCGGCCAGGGCGGCCAGTGCCGCGCACATGCCCGAGACACCGAGCGCCGCGACGCCGCCGGTGGCCACGCTGGACGCGACCGCGCCCGGATTGAGCACGTTCGAGATACCACCGTTTACACCTGAAGACGAGCCTGTCCCGCCGGTGCTGCCACCGGTACCACCCGAGCCACCGGTACCACCCGAGCCGCCGGTACCACCCGAACCGCCGGTGCCTCCACCACCACCGGCGCCTCCGGCCTCGACGACCACATCGGACACCTGCGCGGGCGCGGTGGCGTTGCCCGCCTGGTCGTACTGCACGACGCCGAGCGCATGCGATCCGGCATCGAAGGCCGTGGTGGCCTGGCACGACCAGGTGCCATCGTCGGCCACGACCGCCTCGCACACGGTCGCCCCGGACGCGGCATCGGTGACGGCCACGTGGAAGCCCGGCTCGCCGGTGCCCGTCAGCACGGGCTTCGACCCGGCGACGACGGTCACCGGATCCATCCCGGCCGGCGTGGACGGCAGCGCCAGCGGCTGCTCGGCCGCCTGCGACGAGTTGCCGGCCCCGTCCACCTGCACGACGCTCAGCGCGTACGTCCCGGAATCCAGGCTCACGCTCGACGCGCACGACCAGGTGCCGTCCGCGGCCACGGTCGTCTCGCACAGCACCCCGGCCTGCGGGTCGGACACGACCACCTGATACCCCGGCTCGCCCTGCCCGGTCAGCACCGGCTTCGACCCGGCGCCCACGACCACGGGGTTGACCGACACGCTCGCGGCGGGCACGGTCAGCTCGCGCGTTTCGGGGGACGAGACACGTCCGGACGAGTCGGTCTGCACGGCCGCGAACGTGTGCTCCCCGCCGCCCAGCGCGATGTCGGACGAACACGACCACGTCCCGTCCGCGCCGACCGTGGCGGTGCACAGCTGCGCGGATCCGTCGTTGACCTTGATCTGGGCGCCCGGCTCGCCGGTGCCCGAGAAGACGGGCTTGGAGCCGGAGGCCACGTTGTCCACGGGGTGGAACGCCACCGCGAACTGGTGGGTGCCGCCGTTATCGCCGCCGCCGTTGTCGCCACCGCCGTTATCGCCCCCGCCGTTATCGCCGCCGGCGGTCTGCTGGGTCACGTTTCCGGCCGGATCGGTGGCCGTCACCTGCACCTGCTCGCCGGGCTGCAGCGGCGTGGACGGCGTGCACTCATACACGCCCGACGCACTCACAACCAGGCCCTGACAGCCTGGAACAGCGTTCCCGGCCGCGTCGTAGACGTCCACCGTCGAGCCCGGCGTCGCGGTGCCCGAGATGCTCGTGCCGTCGGTCGGATTGACGCTCAGCTGCGGCGGCGTGGTGTCCACGGTGAACGCAACGGTCGCGGGCACGCGGCACATGTTGCCCGCGGCGTCGGTCTGCGCGACGGACAGCTCGTGCGCGCCGTCCGACAGCGCCTGCGTCAGCGGGCAGGCCCACGTGCTGTTCGCCTCGACGACGGTCGTGCACAGCAGCGCGCCGCCCTCGACGACGTTGACGGTCGCGCCCGCCTCGCCGGTGCCGCTGATGACGGGCACCGGGTTGTCGGTGACCACGCCGGCGCCCGGGGGGATGATCACCGGGGTGGCCGGGGCCGTGGCGTCCACACGGAAGGTCACGCCGGTCGAGGCGGACGAGACGTGTCCGGAAGCATCGGACTGCTTCGCGGTCAGCGTGTGGGCGCCGTCCGGCAGCGCCGTCGTCTCGCAGGACCACGTCCCGCCCGCCGCGACACCCGCCGTGCACAGCTGCGTCGTGCCCTCGTAGACCGTGACCGTCGCCCCGGCCTGGCCCGTGCCGGACACGACCGGCGTGGCATCGGCGCTCATGCTGCCGGGGGCGGGCGCCGTGATCGCGGGCGCGGCCAGCGTGTCCGTGTCGACGCGCACCGACACCGTCCCGGCCGCCGATTCGTTGCCCACGGCGTCGGTCAGCACGACGCTGAGGGTGTGGTCGCCGTCGCTCAGTGCGGACGTGGGCGTGCACGACCAGGTGCCGGCGTCCGAGACGGTGGTGGTGCAGACGGTCGGGGCGTCGGGGCCGGAGCCGTCGGTGATGCGCACGGACGCGCCCGGCTCGCCAGTTCCCGACAGCGTCGGCTTGTCTTGGCTTGTCGTGAGGCCGTTGGACGGGCCGTTCACGATGGGCGGCGCAGGCGCGACGGAGTCGATGGTGAACGACTGGATCACCGGGTCCGACTGGTTGCCGAACGCGTCGGTCTGCACGATGGACACGGTGTGCGGGCCCTGCGACATCGGGGACGCGGGCGCGCACGACCAGCCGCCGTCGGTGCCGACGACGTCCTGACACAGCTGCATTCCGGACGCGGTGGCGCGGATGCCGATCGCCTGGGTGGCGGTCGCCGGGATCTCGCTGACGGTGACGGTCGCGCCCGGCTCGCCCGAGCCGCTGAACGTCACGTTCGTGGTGGTCAGCGTCGCGTTGGCGGACGGGTAGGCGATGCCGGGCCCGGCGGGCTTGCCGGTGTCGATGCTGAACGTCACCGTGGCGGCGTCGGACTCGTTGCCCGCCGCGTCGGTCTGCGTGACGGCCAGGGTCACGGAGCCGTCGACCAGCGCCGGATCGGGCGTGCATGACCACGCGCCCGTCGCATCGGCGTCGGTCTGGCACACGGTCGGGCCATCCACGCTGCCGAGCGTGACGACGACATGCGCGCCCGCCTCGCCCAGGCCGGTGATGGTCGGCGTGCCGGTGGCCAGCTGCTCACCGGGGGTCGGGTCGCTGAGGAACGGCGCGGACGGCGGCACCGAGTCGATCGTGAAGGGGACAACGATCGGGTCAGACTTGTTTCCGGTGGCGTCGGTCTGCGTCACGGAAATCTGCCTGGCTCCTTGTCCCATATCGGACGTCGCGGTGCACGTCCACGCGCCCGTCGCGGCGACGTACGTCTCGCACACGGTCGCGGACGCCGCGTCGGCGACCAGGATGTGCGCCCCGGGTTCGCCCGACCCGGTCACGGTCGGCATCGAGGTGTTGACTAGCTCATTCACACCGGGGGACGCCACGCGCGGCACGTCGGGCGCGGTGGTGTCGATGGTGAAGGCGACGGTGGCGGCATCCGACCGGTTGCCCGCGGCGTCGGTCTGTGTCGCGCGCAGCGTCACCGAGCCGTCCGGCAGGGCGGACGTCGGCGTGCACGCCCAATCGCCCGTGGCCGACACGTCGGCGGTGCAGACGGTCGCACCGCCGGCCGCCGCCCCCAGCGTCACGGCCACGTGCGCCCCGGCCTCGCCCTCGCCGGACACGATGGGCCGCGCGGTGCCCACGAGCACCCCGGCCGCCGGCGAGTCGATGTCGGGCACATCCGGTGCCACGGAGTCGATGGAGAACGCCACCGACGCCGCGTCGGAGCGGTTGCCCACCGAGTCGGTCAGCGTCACGCTCAGCGATACCGCGCCCTGCGACAGGTCGAAGGACGGCACACACGACCAGGTGCCCGTGGCCGACACGTCGGTCTGGCACACGGTCTGGGCGTCCGCCGTCGGGTCAGACGAAGGCAGCGACACGACCACATGCGCCCCGGCCTCGCCGGTGCCCGACACGGCGGGCCGCGCAGTAGCAACGAGCGAGGACGCCGCGGGCGCGGTCACCACCGGCACGGCGGGCGCGGTGGTATCCACCCGGATGCTCACCGAGGCCACCGGCGACTGGTTGGACGCCTGATCCGACAGCACCACGTTCAGCGTGCGGTTCCCATCGGCCAGCGCCGTCTCGGGCGTGCACGACCAGGTGCCGCCGCCGGACACGGTCGTCGTGCACACCGTGGTGGCCGAGTCGCCGGAGCCCTCGTACACCCGCACGTCAACCCCGGCCTCGCCGGTGCCCGAGATCATCGGCTTGTTATCAGCAGTAGATATGCCGTTGACCGGCCCCAGGATGACCGGCGCGACCGGAGCGATCGAGTCGACCGTGAACGACACCGACGCCGCCGGCGACTGGTGTGCGGACGAGTCGGTCAGCACGGCAGTCAGCGTGTGTGGCCCTTGCGACAAGGCGGATTCTTCATCGGGCGTGCAGGCCCACGGCCCGCCGGGTTGCACGGCGGCGGCGCACACGATGGCATCGCCGTCGAAGACCACGACGGCCGAGTCGTCCTGCCCGGTGCCCGAAATCTCGGGCCGGGTCGTGCCGACATACGCACCGTTGATCGGGTTCGAGATGACAGGCGCGTCGGGCAGCCCGGTGTGCACGGTGAACGCCACCGAAGCGGCCGACGACTCGTTCCCGGCGGCGTCGGTCTGTGTCGCCCGCAGCGTCACGGGCCCGTTGTTCAGCGGCTCGTCGGGCACGCAGGCCCACCCGGCCTCGGTCACGTGCGCGTCGCAGACCTCGAC
>WRGV01000198.1 GCA_009787035.1 Propionibacteriaceae bacterium
GTCACCGCGCTGCAAACCAGTCCCACCGGCGTCATGTCCCCCTCGGTCGCACGCAACATCGCCGTCCCGGTCACACAGGTCGTGTTGGACCCGGTCACCAACCCGGCATCCGGTGCCCGGCCTGTCCTGTCGGGAACCGGGGAACCCGGATTCCACGTCACCGTCACCGGCGCGTCCGGGACGCTGTGTGAAACCGATGTGAAAGACGATGGCACCTGGAGTTGCATCTCCAACACCCGCCTGACCGCGGGGGACTATTCGCTGACCGCAACGCAGACCGACCCGTCCGGGAATCCGACCACACCGGCCAAACAGACCGTGTCGGTCCCCGCAGCGGATGTTTCGGTGAACCCGGTGGACACCACACCCGGCACGCGTCCGATCTTCTCCGGCACCGGGGAACCCGGCTACTCCGTCGCCGTGAAAGACTCCGGCCAGCCGGTCTGCACCACGACCGTGAACACCGACGGCACCTGGACCTGCCAAGCAAACCAGCCCTTCACCGGCGGCAACCACAACATCACCGTCACCCAAACCGCACCCAACGGCCAAGCCACCGCATCCGTCCAAACCCAACTCACCGTCCCCACCACCGCACACAACGCACCCACCGGCGGCAGCATCACACCCGCAGGCAACGCCATGGGCCTGGCTGGACTAGCAGCGCTCGCCGCGCTGGTCCTCCTGGCGACGGCGCTCAGGCAGCAGCATCGTCGGTTGTCGGAACCTCGATAGACACGTTCCGGCGCAGCCACGGCGCCCAGGTGAGCACGGCTGCGACAAGCAGCGCCACGACGACGCCGATCCAGATCAGCCGGTTGCGGAACAGGCCGATGCCCATGACGCCGTACGAGATGACGGCCGTCCACAGGTACATGAGCAGCACGGCTTTGGTCTGGGAATGTCCCAGCTGCAGCAGCCGGTGGTGCAGGTGCTGCTTATCGGGCTTGAACCACCACTCGCCGCGCAGGGTGCGGCGCACGTACGCCATCACCGAATCGAGCAGTGGGATGAACATGATGGCGATCGGCAAGATGAGCGGCAGGTAGGCGGGCAGGAAACCCGCGCCGGTTGCGGTGCCCTGCAGCAGCGTCGAATCCATCTGCCCGGTGAACGAGATGGTCGAACACGCGAGCAGCAGGCCGAGCAGCAGCGAGCCGGAGTCGCCCATGAACATGCGAGCCGGGTGGAAGTTATGCGGCAAAAAGCCGAGACAGATGCCCGTGATCGTGGCGGTCACAAGGCTTGCCGTGGTCGCAACCACCAGCTGGTGCCCGTGCGCCAGGAAGTAGGTGTAGCAGAACATGGCCGACGCGCCCATGCCGACGACGCCGCTGGACAGGCCGTCGAGCCCGTCCACCAGGTTGACGGCGTTGACGCAGATGAAGATGAACACGACGGTGATCAGCGTCGACGTGATCGGGTCGAGCAGATAGATGCTGTTGGGCAGCGACACCCAGTACAGCCGCACGCCCTGCTGCACGGCGACGCCGGCGGCGAGCACCTCGCCGAACACCTTCGCGATGACGGGCAGGTCGATGACGTCGTCCACGGCCCCGACCAGGCAGATCACCAGGCCCGCGAGCAGGATGCCGCGCGCGTCGCGCGTCACGGTCGCGTGCTCGCCCAGCCACGGCATCGCATCGGCGAGCAGAAACGCCGCGGCCACGCCGCACAGCATCGCCATGCCGCCGAGGTACGGCATCGGATGCGTGTGGACGTCGCGGTCGCGCACCGGCGCCAGCGCCCCGCTGCGCACCGCGATCCGCCGCCACGGCCCGGCCACCAGGTAGGTGGTCGCCGCCGCGGTCAGCATGACCAGCAGGTATTCGCGCACGCCGTCAGGCCTCCGGGCTCCCTTGGATCGTAGGGACGAGCGCCTGCAGGTCGGCCAGCGCGATCGCGCCCTGGCGCAGGATGCGCCCGCCCGGCGCGCCCGCAAAATCGACGATGGTGCTCGGGACATCGCCCGGTGTGGGCCCACCGTCCAGGTACACAGCGACGGAGTCACCGAGCATGGCGCGAGCAGCGTCGGCGTCGGTGGCCGGCGGCAGGCCGGACGTGTTGGCCGAACTGACAGCCAGCGGCCCAGTGCGCGCCAGCAGCGCGCGGACGCCGTCATGGTCGGGCACCCGCACCGCGATGGTGCTGCGCAGCTCGCCCAGATCCAGCTCCAGCTCGGGCTTGACCGGCACGACCAGCGTCAGCGCGCCGGGCCAACACCGCGCCGCGAGCACGCGCGCGCCGTCCGCGATGTCCATGGCGATCTCGTCGAGCACGTCCGCGTCGGCGACGAGCACGGGCGGCGGCATGTCGCGTCCGCGCTTCTTGGCGTCGAGCAGCCGCTGCACTGCGCGGGCATCGAACGCGTCGGCGCCGATGCCGTACACCGTGTCGGTGGGCATCACGATGCATTCCCCGCTGTGGATAGCTGTTTCCGCGGCATCCAGTGCGGCGGGCAGATCGGCGCCCAGATCGATGACGCGCGACGATGGCAAACTCATGGCTCTCATCCTGCCAGCCGGGCGGTAACGAAGCGAGGACGCCCCGCGAGGTCCCGGCGATCTTGCACCTGTTCAAAGACGGACGACGCCTCCAGCGCGGCCACGGCGCCGGATCCGGTGGATTCGTCATGCTCGATGCCGACCCACCCGCCCGGGCGCAGCAGGCGCGCCGCGACGCGGACGACCACGCGCAGCGCGTCCAGCCCGTCGGGGCCCGAGAACAGCGCCAGCTCCGGCTCGTGGGCGAGGACGTCCGCGGCCACCAGCGCCCGGTCGGTGTCGGGGATGTACGGCGGGTTGGCGACCACGACATCGACCGTGCCGTCGAGCTCGGGCAGCGCGCCGTCCATGTCGGCCAGGACGAGGTGGGCGCCGGGCACGTTGGCGCGCAGGTACGCGAAGGCGTCGGGTGAGAGCTCCACCGCGTGCTGCTCACACCCGGGCAGCTCCGCGGCGATCGAAGCGCTGATCGCGCCGCTTCCGGCGCACAGCTCGACGACGACGGGGGCACGGCCGTCCCGGGTGCGCCCCTGGCGCAGCGCCTCGATGGCCCACCCGGCCAGCGATTCGGTCTCCGGACGCGGGATGAACACGCCCGGGCCGACGTGCACCGCGACCGTCCGGAAGTAGGCCACCCCGGTCAGGTACTGCACGGGCTGGCCGGCCGCGCGGGCGTTGAGCAGCGTGCGAAACCGGGCCTGCCCAGCATCGTCCACGCTTGTCAGCGCAAGTTCGGACGGCTCAACGCTCAGCGCGTGCGCCAGCAGGATACGGGCGTCGGCCTGCGGGGACGGCAGGCCCGCGGCCACCAGTCGGCGTGCCCCATCCGCCAGCAGCGCGGAGGCCCTCATGACTAGACCGTCTCGGCCGCGGTGCGCAGCCGCTCGGCCAGATCGGCGGCCTGCAGCGCGTCGATCACCGCCGTCAGGTCGCCGCCCAGCACCTGGTCGAGGTTGTAGGCCTTGTAGCCGATGCGGTGATCGGCGATGCGGTTCTCGGGGAAGTTGTAGGTGCGGATGCGCTCGGAACGATCCACCGTCCTCACCTGGGAACGCCGTGCCGCCGAGGCGGCCTCCAGGGCCTCCTGCTCGGCCTGCGCCGCCAACCGGGCGCGCAGGATGCGCATCGCCTGCTCCTTGTTCTGCAGCTGCGAGCGCTGATCTTGGCAGGTGACGACCATGCCGGTCGGCAGGTGCGTGATGCGCACGGCCGAATCGGTCGTGTTGACGCCCTGCCCGCCCTTGCCGGTCGAGCGGTAGACGTCGATGCGCAGGTCGTCGTCGTTGATCTCGACCTCGTCGGGCTCGACGTCGGGCATCACGAGCACGCCCGCGGCCGACGTGTGGATCCTGCCCTGCGCCTCGGTCACCGGCACGCGCTGCACGCGGTGCACGCCGCCCTCGAACTTGAGGACGCCGTACGGCGCCTGGTCGGCGGGCGTGTTCGAGCCCGCGCGGAACGCGACCGTGACACCCTTGTAGCCGCCCAGGTCGGTCTGCTCGGAGTCGAGCACCTCGGTCTTCCAGCCCCGCGACTCGGCGAAGCGCTTGTACATCTCGAACAGGTCGCCGGCGAACAGCGCCGACTCCTCGCCGCCCTCGCCCGACTTGATCTCCATGATCGCGTCGCAGGCGTCGTTGGGGTCACGCGGGGCCAGCAGCGCCGTCAGGTGCTCGTTGACGGCGTCCAGACGCTGCGCGATCGCCGCAGCCTCGTCCGCGAACGCGGGATCCTCGCCCGCCAGCTCGTTTGCCGCCGCGAGGTCTCCGTCCAGACGTTCCTGCTCGTCCAGCGCCGCGATGATGGGCGCCAGCTGCGCGTAGCGGCGCCCGACCTTGCGTGACCGGGACGCGTCCGTGTGCAGATCGGGGCTCGACATCTGCGCCTCCAGGTCCGCGAACTCGTGCCGCAACGCCTCCCCTGCCTCGAACACGGGCTCCTCCTTCTGGTGTCTGAACAAAGCAACAGGCGCCGGATGCATCTCTGCACC
>WRGV01000199.1 GCA_009787035.1 Propionibacteriaceae bacterium
CGGCTGGGTGCGCCTGGCGTTCACCACGCCCGACCAGCCGCTGTCGGGCTATCTGCCGTGGGTCGGCGTGGCCGGCACGAGCTTCCTGGTCGCGTTCTGCGCGGGGCTGTTGAGCTGCCTGCTGCTGCCCGGGCACAAGGCGTGGGTGCGCCTGGCGTGCGTCGTCGGCCTGCTGGCGGCGTTCGGCGGGGGACTGGCGCTGTGGGCCCAGCCCGCGCCCCCGGCCGGCCCGACCGTCAACGTCGGCATCGTCCAGGGCAATGTGGACGGCACCGCGGGCCCGCGCGCCATGGGATACGCCCGTTCGGTGACCGCCAACCACGTCAGCGAGACCGTCATGTTGATGGCCCGGGCTCGCACCGGTCTGGACCCGATGCCCGACTTCGTGCTGTGGCCCGAGAACTCCACCGACATGGATCCGACGCAGGACGAGACGACGGCGTTCGTCATCAATGCGGCCGCACAGCTGGCCGGGCGTCCCGTGCTCGTGGGCGCGGTCATGGCGGGGCCCGGGCCGAACGACCGGCAGACCAGCGCGCTGTGGTGGGTGCCCGACAAGGGCATCCAGGGCCGCTACGACAAGCAGAACGCGGTGCCATTCGGCGAGTACACGCCGCTGCAGCCACTGATGTTCAAGTTCTTCCCGGAAACGCGCGAGGTGGGCAAGCAGACGGTGCCGGGCACCAAGCCGGGCGTGCTGCACGTGACGCTCGCCGACGGTCGCCCTCTGGCGATCGGCGACATCATCTGCTACGAGCTTGCGTTCGACAAGACGGTGTACGAGACCGTCCGCGACGGGGGACAGCTCATCACCGTCCAGTCGAACAACGCGACGTACACGGGCACGTTCCAGCCGCGTCAGCAGTTCCAGATCACCCGCGTGCGGGCCATGGAGATGCAGCGCGACATCGTCGTGGCCACCACGAGCTCGTTCTCGGGGCTGATCGACGCCAAGGGCCATGTGCTCGACCAGACGCAGGAGGGGACGGCCACCGCCCAGACCTACCAGGTGCCCGAGCGCACGGGCGTCAGCTGGGGCGTGCGCGTCGACCCGTGGTTCGAGCTGGCCGGCGCGATCGTCGGCTGCCTGGCGATGGTGGCCGGCATCGTCGTGGCAGCCCGGCATCGCGGCGCCGGTGCGCACTAGACTGTGACTAACCTGCATATTTGCGTGCAGAACGGACGAACGGCGGGAACAGATGGACGCTCACAGTGAGCCGGTGGGACGCGTGCTGGTGGTCATCCCCACCTACAACGAGGTGGAGAACCTGGAGCGCATCGTGGCGCGGGTGCGCCAGGCCACGCCCGATGCGCACATCCTGGTGGCCGACGACAACTCGCCGGACGGCACGGGGGAGCTGGCCGACCGCATGTCGGCGGCCGACCCGCAGGTGCACGTGCTGCACCGCCCCGGCAAGCAGGGCCTGGGCCTGGCCTACCTGGCCGGGTTCCATTGGGGCCTCGACCAGGGCTTCGATGTGCTCGTCGAGATGGACGCGGACGGTTCGCACCAGCCCGAGCAGCTGCCGAGCCTGCTGGCCGCGCTCGACCGCGCCGACATGGTCAAGGGCTCGCGCTGGATGCGCGGCGGCACGGTGGTGAACTGGGACAAGAAGCGCGAGCTGCTCAGCCGCGGCGCCAACGTCTGGATCCAGGCCGCCATGGATCTGCCCGTGCACGATGCGACCGGCGGCTACAACGTCTACAAGGCGTCGATCCTGCGGGCCATCGATCTGGACGGCGTCGCCTCCAAGGGCTACACGTTCCAGGTGGACATGACCCGCCGCGTCATGGAGGCCGGCGGCGTGGTCGCCGAGGTGCCGATCGAGTTCTGCGAGCGCGAGGCGGGCGTGTCGAAGATGAGCGGCGGCATCATCAAGGAGGCCCTCATGCGCACGGCCGTGTGGGGCGCGCAGCGCCGCGGCCAGCAGCTGTGTCAGCTGGGTGCGCGCGTCGCCGAGTGGGCCTCACCGCTGACGGAGAAGATCAAGAAGGCACACGCAACCAAGGACGACGCGGACGTCCATGCCAGCGCCGAGTGAAGCGAGCGCCGACTGAGGCGAACGGCCTAGTAGTGGACGGTGTTGCGGACGACGTCTAGGCGCTCGGCGAGCAGCTCTTCCAGCTCGGGGATCGAGCGGCGCTCGCGCAGCATGTCCCAGTGAGTGCGCGGAGGCTTGACGTCCTTGGCCTCGGGCATCGTGCCATCGCTGCGCTTGCCCATGCCGCCGCACCGCGGGCACTCCCATTCGGTCGGCAGCTCCGCCTCGATGGCGAAGGTCACCTCGAAGTGATGCCCGCTGGGGCAGTCGAACCCGAGCTCCTGGCGGGCAGCGAACTCGATGCCCTCCTCGTCCTCGAAGCTCTTTGCACCAAGGCCCATACCTCGCAGCGCCCGATCAGCCACGCGAATCCTTCCGTCGTCACCACCCGGCCCGCTCGTCACGGGGGCCGGGCCCGCGGCCCATCACGGCCGCTTGAGCGATTTTACCCGTTCTGGCAACCGAGAACTACCGTGCCCGGTAACCTTGCCCTGCCTCAACGCGTCCACCCGCCTTCCTATTCCACCCGGCACCGGGCAGCCGAAGAGCCAAGAAGCGATGCCGTTCCTCAGCAGCGATCAGCACTGCCACAGGCCGCGCCGCACCAGCACCTGCTTGAGCACGTCGATGCGGTTGGTCACGATGCCGTCGACGTTCTGGTCGATCAGCCGCTCCATAGTGGCGGCATCGTCGATCGTCCAGGCCTGCACCTTCATGCCGCGGGCGTGGGCCGCGCGGACCAGCGGCTCGGTGAGCACGCGCACCTGGCGGCCCGCCACCGGATAGACCAGCGGGATCTGCAGCGCAACGGAGTCGGTGCGGATCAGCTTGGGCAGCACGGGCAGCAGGTTCCAGGCCGTGCCGGCGATGCTGGCCGACGTCGCGATGCGCCGACCCAGCATGTGGCGGAACAGCGCGAGCCGACGGGCGCTGAACGAGGCGACGCACACGCGCGACTCGGCGTGATGCCGGCAGATGGCCCGCGCCAGCGGCTCGACGGTGTCGTCCGACTTCATGTCGATGTTCCACCGCGCGTCGGGCAGCGCCTCCAGCAGCTCGTCCATCGTGGGCACGACGACATCGCCGCCGGCCGCGCGCAGATCGGCCAGGCTCACCTGGTCGACGGTGCCGGGGATGCCGATCAGCCGATCCAGCGAGCCGTCGTGGAACGCGACCAGCGCATGATCGCACGTGAGGTGCACGTCGGTTTCCATGTACCGGTAGCCCATCTCGGCGGCCCGGGTGAACGCCACCAGGGTGTTCTCCTGNCGGGCCTGCTCGGGGTCGGTGAAGCCGCCCCGATGGGCCAAGGCCAGGAAGCGGGGCTGGAAGAACGCATAGTCGCTCGCGCGCACGAAGATATGATGCCCCCGCATGCAATGTTTCTGCTGTGAAAAGGCTGTNGGGGTTTCGATGGGCCCGCCGCCGACTGGGGACGGACGGTGCGCCCATGCGAAACTGGGTCGGTGACTCAGATCCTTTCCATCCAATCCGCCGTCGCCTATGGCTTCGCCGGCAACTCCGCCGCGGTGTTCCCGCTGCGCCGCGCCGGCCTGGACGTATGGCCCGTCCTGACCGTCAACTACTCCAACCACACCGGTTACGGCGCCTGGCGCGGGCCCAACATCGACGCAGACCAGGTGGCCGAGGTCGTGCGCGGCATCGACGACCGCGGGGTGCTCGGGCAGATGGACGCGGTGCTGAGCGGCTACCAGGGCAGCGAGGCCGTCGGACACGCGATCCTGGACGCGGTGGCGCTGGTCAAGAAGCAGAACCCCGCGGCGCTCTACTGCGCCGACCCCGTGTTCGGCGATGTGGGCCGCGGCATCTACGCCGCCGACGGCATCGCCGAGTTCATGCGCGACCACGTGACACCCGTGGCCGACATCATGACGCCCAACCTGTTCGAGCTGGCCTTCCTGACCGGCATGCCCACCGACACGCTCGACCAGACGGTCGCCGCCGCGCGCAAGCTGCGCGAGCTGGGCCCGTCGATCGTGCTGGTCACGTCGGTGACCGATCCGGCCGATGCCGACGACATCATCCGCATGGTCGCCGTCGATGCCGAGTCGGCCTGGCGGGTCGAAACGCCGTTCATCCACCGCGACATCTTCGGCTCGGGCTACGTCGGCTCCGGCGATCTGACCGCCGCGATGTTCCTGGCACACCTGCTGCAGGGCGACACGCTGGCCGATGCGCTGAGCGCCACCGCGTCCATCGTCTACTCGATCCTGAAGACGACCGACGACCTCGGCCTGCTGGAGCTCGCGCTCGTCCAGGCCCAGGATGCCGTCGTGGCACCGACGTACCACTTCACGGCGGCGAAGATCGCCTGACGCCGACCCGGTAGGCTGTCTGCGGAGGTGCGGCATGGCAGCGGACGACCTGGCGGGCGCCGATCTGGGCATCGACCCGCGGCT
>WRGV01000200.1 GCA_009787035.1 Propionibacteriaceae bacterium
CCCCGGCCCCGGCAGCTTCGGCCACCGCCGCGACGACAGCGTCGTCATCGTCCCGATCGACCGGCTGACGGCGTAGCTTTGTCAATCGCCTGTCGGCAAGGCCTTGAACCGGACCCGAAGCTGGGTGCGTTCGGCGGATGTCAATTCCGTGGTGCGGACACCACGCACCGCACACTCCAGACCGGTGAACAGCGCCAGGCAGGCGCCCGGGTCCACCTGGTCNCGGATGCGCAGATACGCCTCCTGCGCCCCCACCCGGCGCAGCGCCGACGGCCATGCCGGCCTGTGCCGCCACGTCATCGCGCGCATCCAGGCTCACCGCACGCAACTGACGCAGTGCGTGGGCGCAGTCGGACTCGAACCAACGACCCCCTCCTTGTAAGGGAGGTGCTCTAACCAACTGAGCTATGCGCCCGGGGGCGCACAGGCGCCGGCTGCCATTGTATCGACGCGATCCCCTGCGAATCCGTTCCCTCTGAGCGAAACTTTCCACATATGGCTCTGACAAGCCACCGAGGTCATCCACACGGATGAGATGTCCCGCCCAATGGGATGACGCGCGGTAACAACCGACAATCCGTTGACGCACCCATCACCCGGTGCCAGACTCGCGGTGTTGCCAGTCCGTGGGACGGCCGCATCAACGCCCTTCGATGTCGAACGGTTCACGAACGCCTTCCCGACAACGCCCTGCCACCTCAAAGGGGACCCCACATGAAACCCATCCATCCATCCATCACAACGCATCGAACAGCCGGAGCACTCGCCCTGGTGGCCACGCTGGCTATGACCGTCTCACTGAGCCTGACCAGTCCCGCGATGGGCGCCGTCAGCGCCACCACCGACCCGTCGCCCAACGCGATGGAGACCAGCCACGCCGCATTGTCGCAGCAGGCCGCCACCGAGGGCATGGTGCTCCTGGAGAACGACGGCGCACTGCCCGTCGCCAAGGGCAACATCGCCATCTTCGGCCTCGGCTCGCTGTTCGCCACCAAGGGCGGCACCGGCTCGGGCGCCGTCAACCAGCGCAGCGTCATCCAGACGATCCCCGGCTTCGAGGCCGCCGGCTACACGGTCACCACCAACGCCAGCTACCTCGCCTCCCTGGGCACCCAGAACGCCGGCGGCACCGCCACCGGCACCGAGCAGCCGCTGACGGACGAGACCGTCCAGCCGACCGCGCCGACCACGACCGCGATCTACGTCGTGACTCGCAACTCCGGCGAGGGCTCCGACCGGCACGCCGTGGCCGGAGACTACTTCCTCAGCGCCACCGAGCAGGCCAACCTGGAGCTGATCGCCCAGACCTACCCCAACGTCGTCGTCCTCATGAACGTGCCCGGCCAGACCGACACCAACTTCTTCCACCAGATCAACGCGACGGTGAAGGATCCGGACGGCGGACAGGCCCTCGATGCGCTGATGCTGATCAGCCAGGGCGGGGAGAACTTCGGCGCCGCCGTGGCGCAGGTCGTCAGCGGCGAGGTATCGCCGTCCGGCAAGCTCGTCGACACGTGGGCATCCGACTACTCGTACTACCCGGCGTCGGCCACCTTCGGCGCCAACGACGGCAACACGACGACCGAGCAGTACTCCGAGGGCATCTACGTCGGCTATCGCTACTTCGATTCGTTCTACAAGACGATCAACCCCAGCGATCCGGCCAGCGTCGTCTCGTACCCGTTCGGCTACGGTCTGTCGTACACCACGTTCAGCATGAAGACGCTGAGCGTGACGGCGGACGCCGACAACGTCACCGTGAAGGTCGCCGTGACCAACACGGGCACCCGGGCCGGCAAGCAGGTCGTCGAGGTCTACTACTCGGCACCGACAGGCCTGCTCGACAAGCCGTACCAGGAGCTAGGCGGGTACGCGAAGACCGACACGCTCGCCCCGGGCCAGTGCCAGGTCGTCACCGTCTCGTACAAGACCACCGACATGGCCTCGTTCAACGCCTTCGGCGCGAAGTGGGTCATGGAACAGGGCGACTACCTCGTCCGCGTCGGCGATTCGTCGCGCGACACCACCGTGGCGGCCAAGATCCACCTGGCCTCCACCGTCACCACCGAGCTCGACGACAACGTCAACGACAGCCAGGCCCCCGACACCGAACTGGTCTCGAACCCGAGCGACTTCTACAGCTATGCGGACCAGGCCGCACAGATCGCCGCCGCCCCGACCGTCACGCTCGACCCGACATCGATCACGACGCAGGACGACCGCTCGCCGTTCCTGCAGACGGGCACCGTCGGCCCCGACTCGCCGTATTACGCACTCGACCACGGCAACCTGTCCACGGTCAACGTCTACCTCGACCCCGCCAACCCGGGCACCTGGACGGGGACGCTCGCCCCCTACCAGGCCGATCCGACAGCCGCCTACCAGCCGAAGGCGGGCGAGAACGTCGTCGCGACCACGACGTCGTCCGGCAACACGCTGTACGACGTCTACGCCGGCAAGATCACGATGCAGCAGTTCGTGGCCGGGCTCTCGGTCGACCAGCTGGCCCACATCGTCGAAGGCGGCACGGGCGCCACGCCCTCGACGCCGAGCGCGACGGGCGCCGCCGGCTACACGACGGCGCTGTACGAGGCCCTGGGCATCCCGGGCATGGCGCTGTCCGACGGCCCCGCCGGCCTGCGCCTGACGCAGTCGTTCACCTCGGGCGGCACGACGTACTACCAGTGGTGCACGGCCTGGCCGGTCGGGACGATGCTGGCCCAGACCTGGAACCGCGACCTGATCGAGCAGGTGGGCGCCGGCGTCGGCGAAGAGATGAACTACTACGGCGTCACGATGTGGCTGGCCCCCGGCATGAACATCCACCGCGACCCGCTGAACGGCCGCAACTTCGAGTACTACTCCGAGGACCCGCTGGTCGCAGGGCTCAGCGCGGCCGCCATGACGACGGGCGTGCAGTCGAATCCGGGCGTCGGTGTCACGCTGAAGCACTTCTTCGGCAACAACCAGGAGGTCAACCGCAACTCGGTCAACGACCTCATCAGCCAGCGCGCACAGCGCGAGATCTACCTCAAGGGGTTCGAGATCGCCGTCAAGAGCGCCCAGCCGATGGCGATCATGACCTCATACAACAAGACCAACGGCACCTGGAGCTCGCAGAACTACGACCTGATCACCAACATCCTCGTCGGCGAGTGGGGCTTCAAGGGCGTCGTCATGACCGACTGGGGCGGCAGCCACGACCCGATCGCGACGATGTACGCCGGCAACGACCTGATCGAACCGGGCGGTGCCCCGCAGAACATCGAGAACAACCTGGTCAACAACACCACGACCGACATCGACGGGCTTCCCGTCCGTTCGATCAACACGCGCGGCGCCTGGTCCTGGTCGCTCGGCAACTTCACACTGTCGGCCTCCGGCGCCACCACGCTGACCAACCACGTGGATGCCTCGGTGATCGGCAAGACCGCCGCCAGCACGTCGTCCAGCACCGCGTCGGCAGCCACCGGCGCGCCGTACGCATCGGTGCAGGACGCCTACAACTGGGTCAGCGGCGTCGTCGCCAACCCGACGGGCTACGGCCTCACCGCCACCCAGGGAGCCGCGATCGCCATCACCGACGTCGTCCGGGACGACGACGGGAACGTGGCCTCGTTCGACGTGACGCTGCAGGGGAACTGGCCGGCATCGTTCGCCATGCGGCTGGGCGATGTGCAGCGCAGCGCGATCGACATCCTGCACGTCGCGATGCAGACCAACGCGTTCGCGAGCCTGGCCAAACTCCAGGGCGTTTCCGGCGTCACGGCGCGGCCGTACACCGCGCAGTTCACCGACCTGACCACCTTCGTGGCCAGCTCGGCGTCCGCGATCGTCTCGCCCGGCGCCACCGTGTCGATCAGCACGCAGGGCACCACCACCAACGGCTGGCACAGCGCCGACACGACGGTGACCGCCTCGGTGAGCGACCCCGCGTACACGATCGGATTGTCGGTGGACGGCGCCCCGGGCACCAACCCGGCAACGCTCACCACCGATGGCGTGCACAACGTCGTCGCCACGGCCACCTGCGCGGATTGCTCGCTGCAGGCCGACACCGCGACGGCACAGGTCAAGGTCGACAAGACCGCGCCCACCGTCACGCCGACGCTGAACGGGGCCACGCTCACGCTCACCGCGACGGATGCCACCTCCGGGGTGGCGTCGATCCAGTATTCGGCCGACGCGGGGACGACCTGGCAGACCTACACCGATCCGATCGACCTGAGCCAGGGCAGCGTCCTGTACCGGGCCACCGACCAGGCCGGCAACGTCTCGCAGGCACAGACGGCTGAGCTCGGCCAGGCACCGGAGGCGCCGACGGGCGGCGGATCTGCGAACGGTGGCTCCACCACGGGCGGCTCCACCGCCGGCGGGAGCGCCCCGACCGGCGGCAGCGTCGCGGACGGCATGCCATGGCTGCCCGCGCTGGCCGGCCTGTCGCTGCTCG
>WRGV01000201.1 GCA_009787035.1 Propionibacteriaceae bacterium
GGGTCGGACCGCGTATTCACCCGCACGTATCCCAGGAATCGATCGAGCAGCGGCTCGTACTTCATCAGTGGCTCCCTCTCCATGGCTGCGTCCCTGCAGCCAGTCGGATAGCTTAGCCCCATTCGCGCACACGGATGCGAACGACCAAAGTTATCCACAAGGTGACGGCCTCAGACCCCCATCGACAGGTTGCGTCTGGCAAACTCGTGCTACGACCCGGAAGGACCGACCATGCTGAGATTCGCGCCAACAACGCAGTTCCGCCAGGACGCGAAGCTCATGCGCACGCGAGGTCTCGACCTGGCCAAGCTCGGACAGGTCATCGAGCTTCTCCGCAGCGGCGCGTCACTTCCGTCCCGATGCCGCGACCATGCCCTGTCAGGCCGATACGCCGGGATGCGGGAGTGCCACATCGCTCCCGACTGGCTGCTTCAGTACCGAGTCGACGCCGACATGCTGATCGCGGCAAGGACAGGCTCACATGCCGACCTGTTCNGCATGTGAGCGGTCAGTCTTCGTCGTCAAGCGAAGCTTCGAAATCACCCCAGGAGGCATACGTCGGCACAGTCAGTCTGCCCTCAGCCATAGCAGCCGCCTCAGCCATGGCGGCCTCGGTGACGCCGTTGTACCGCGGCTGCTTGCGCACCTCGAACGGCAGCCCCTCACCCTTGATGGCCTGCCGCAGGAAGATCCGGACAGCCGTCGCCGTATCCAGCCCGAGGTCGGTGAACAACCTATCGGCCTGGTCCTTCGTCTCCTGGTCAACGCGCACCTGAACCAGAGCACTCTTCATGCCGGGTCTCCTTTCACCAGATGTTCGTATTGTCCAAGCATACGTCCGTCATCACGGTCGCAGGCAAGAATCGGAAGAACCTCGGCAGCTCCCTGCGTCCGTCCCCAATTCGCTCGCCCGCTGGGTGGCATTCGGTGCCGTGACGTAAGTTAGAAGGTGAGCCGCACCACGGGTGCGGTGCCCCAGTTCGACAAGAGGAGACAGCATGCCTATCGCAACGCCAGAGGTCTACGCCGAGATGATCGACCGCGCCAAGGCCGGTCACTTCGCCTATCCGGCGATCAACGTCACGAGTTCGCAGACGCTCAACGCCGCGCTCAAGGGGTTCGCGGACGCCGGCTGCGACGGCATCGTGCAGATCTCGACCGGCGGCGCGGAATACCTGTCCGGCCAGCCGGTCAAGGACATGGTGACCGGTGCGTGCGCGCTGGCCGAGTACGCGTACGTCGTCGCCAAGAAGTANCCGATCAACATCGCGCTNCACACCGANCACTGCCCGAAGGACAAGCTGGACGGCTACGTCCGNCCGCTGCTCGCGATCAGCCAGGAGCGCGTCGACCACGGCCAGGCGCCGCTGTTCCAGAGCCACATGTGGGACGGCTCGGCGGTGCCGCTGGCCGAGAACCTCACCATCGCGCAGGAGCTGCTGGCCGCGGCCGCCAAGGCGCACATCATCCTTGAGGTCGAGATCGGCGTCGTCGGCGGCGAGGAGGACGGCATCAAGGCCGAGATCAACGAGAAGCTCTACACCACGGTCGCCGACGGCATGGCCACGGTCGAGGCGCTGGGCCTGGGCGAGAAGGGTCGCTACCTGACGGCGCTGACGTTCGGCAACGTGCACGGCGTGTACAAGCCCGGCGCGGTNAAGCTGCGCCCGGGCGTGCTCAAGGAGATCCAGGACGCGGTGGGCGCGGCGCACGGCGTCAAGGATCCGTTTGACCTGGTCTTCCACGGCGGCTCCGGTTCGAGCGCGCAGGAGATTTCGGACGCCGTCGACTACGGCGTCGTCAAGATGAACATCGACACCGACACGCAGTACGCGTTCAGCCGTCCGGTCGCCGACCACATGTTCAAGCACTACGACGGCGTGCTCAAGATCGACGGCGAGGTCGGCAACAAGAAGCAGTACGACCCGCGCGCGTGGGGCAAGGCCGGCGAGGCCGGCATGGCCGCCCGCGTGGTCGAGGCCTGCCAGCAGCTGCGCGCCGCCGGCACGCACAGCGCGTAACCTCACACACAGCGAAACGCCCCGGGTTCTCCTCAGAGCCCGGGGCGTTCTGCGTTGTCAATCAGATCTTCGAGCCCTTCAGGCTCTTGGTGTCGGTGGTGCCGTCGACGTGGTAGGCGATACAGGTCAGCGTCTTGTCGGACGATGTCGAGCTCTCGGGCTGCAGGAACGTCATTGTCAGCTTCGAATCGTCGAAGCTTTTGCCGATGTAGCTGGCGAACTGGGCGCGGCAAAAGTCCTCCGCATACGCGGCGTCCCAGGTGTTGCCCGACGTGGTCATGCCGACGATCTCGCCGTTGTGGGCCCTGTCGCACGGCGTCACGGCGATCGTGAAGAGCTTCCCGGTCAGCACCTTGGCGTCCTGGACGCAGTCGCCCACCTCGACCTGGTCGAGCGACAGGTTCGTCGGCCCGGTCGGCTTGGTCGGGGTCGGGGTCGAGAACGTCGCGGCCAGGTCCCTCTTGGCGTCGTGCACGATCATGACGACGAACGCAACGATGATGACGACCACGATGACACCGATCGTGACCAGCACCTTCGCGAGGACGGGGTGCTTCTTCGGCTGCGGCTGGGGCGGCGGCAGCGGTGCTCCAGTCCAGGGCGCCTGGGGCTGCGGCACGCCCGGCTGGGAGTTGTATGGCGGAACAGTCATACCGCAAAGATAGCGAAGCGCCCCAATGGGGCCTGCTGGCGGCCCGGGGCACCCCTTCGCTGAACTTTATTATCTGCGCATGAATGACTAAGGTGGCCGGGTGGCCACCGCTGCGTCGACGCCCTGTCCGGGCCGCCGGATCGTCCCGAAGGGCAGGGTTGCTCACCGCCATGGCCATGTCAAGCTCCGACATCGAGACGACCGAATCGACGTGCCAACCGATCACGCCCGGCTTCACCGCGGGCACCAAGGTGCGCATGGACGAATCGAAGGTGCCGGGCACCCCGCCCGGGCCCGACCCGTCCGTGGACAAGCTGAGCGAGGCCTCACCCAAGAACTCAGATGGCACCTACACCTACGATGACGTGGTAGAGATGCCTGATGGCACGATGGTGTGCAACATGCACGGTGCTGGCGGGACATTCCTTGAGGATCACCTCGGTGAGGTATGCACCGCCTTCGAGGCACTGGATATGGGACAGTCCTGATGCACGCCCACCTGTTCTCGATAACGGGGGCGGCGGTGTGCGCATGCGCACTGCTGACCGGTTGCGCCGCCAAAGCCCCGGCCCAGGCCCAGTTCCTGGACTGGCACGGCAACGTCCTGCCCGCCGACCAGACCATCTGCGGCATCTGGACCCAGGACTACATGCGCACCCTGCTTGCTCCCGTCACCTACGTCGTAGAAAACGACAGCATCACTGCCGTCAAACAGGACGGCGTCGTCGCTCCCGAGACAATGTGTCAACTCACCGAGACGCTCACACCCGACGACGATCCCCTCAGCAGCGGCTCCATCATCTTCCAGCTTGAGGTGGGCGTGAATGTGGTCGGGCCCGCATCCATCAAGGCTCTGCCCACAGGCGGCTGCAACCAGAAACTCACGGGCGACTACATCTACCCCGCCGACCAAGGCTGCGGCCTGGCCGCGTATATCGCCCCAGCCCCCGACCTGGACCGAAGTCCCACCTGGGCATCGGGAACGGCATGGCTGCGTCGCAGCGACCTGGACGTCGAGGTCGACGACGACCGCCCCGGCCCCTACCGCGACCCCGTCACCGACGCGATCACCCTGGTCAACCAGACCTGGGCCTACCTCGACCAGACGTTCCCCCTCATCACGCCCAAGGCACCCGGAGCCCCCGGCAACCCCACACCCGCAACCCCGACACACACGCCATGACCACCCGCACGCTGTCAATGACCGCGGCGGCACTGTGCGCGTGCGCGCTGCTCACCGGTTGTGCCGCCAAAACCCCAACCCAGGCCCAGTTCCTCGACTGGCACGGCAATGTTCTGCCCGCCGACCAGGACATCTGCGGCATCTGGACCCAGGAATACCTGCGCACCCTGCTCGCCCCCGTCACCTACGTCATCGACGGCGCAACGATCACCGCAAGGAAACAGGACGGCGCAACTCGTCCCTTTACGATGTGCCACCTCACCGAGACCGACCCCGCTGATCCCATCACCGGGGAGCAAGGCGGCGTCTTCCAGCTGGCCGTGGGCGTGGGTCTGGTCGGCCCCGACTCGCTCAAGGCCCTGCCGACCGGAGACTGCAACCAGAAACTCACCGGCGACTACATCTACCCCGCCAGCCAAGGCTGCGGCAACGCCTACTGGACCGGCGCTGACCCCGGCCTGTGGCCCCTGCATCCCACATGGCCCTCGGGTTCGGCATGGCTTCGCCGCGGCGACCTGGACGTCGAGGTCGACGACCAACGCCCCGGCCCCTACCGCGACCCCGTCACCGACGCGATCACCCTGGTCAACC
>WRGV01000202.1 GCA_009787035.1 Propionibacteriaceae bacterium
CCGGCCCGTCATGCCACCAACGCCACACCTCTTCGGTCACGAAGGGCAGGAACGGCGCGAACAGGCGCTGCACCACGTCCAGGGCCAGTTGCAGGCCGGCGCGGGCCGACTCGGCGCCGGTCGCATCGCCGCTGGCGCCGTACGCCCGCTCCTTGACCAGCTCCAGGTAGTCGTCGCAGAAGCTCCAGAAGAAGGTCTCGGTGGCCTCCAGCGCGGTGGTGTACTCGTACGCGTCGAAGGCGGCGGTGGCCTGCTCGACGACGCCGGCCAGCTGCGCGATCATCGCGCGATCCACCGGATTCGTGATGGCGGACGGCTCAGCGGGCCCGCCCAGCCCGAGCACGAACTTGGACGCGTTGAGCACCTTGACCGCCAGGCGCCGGCCCACCTTCATCTGGGTCTCGTCGAACGGCGAGTCCGCGCCGGGACGCGCCATGGCCGCGCGCCAGCGCACCGCGTCCGCCCCGAACCGGTCGAGGATGTCGGACGGCACGATCGCATTGCCCTTCGACTTGCTCATCTTCTTGCGGTCGGGATCGACCACGAAGCCCGAGATCGCGGCCGTGTGCCAGGGCAGGCAGCCGAATTCCAGGTGCGCGCGGACGACGCGGCTGAACAGCCAGGTGCGGATGATCTCGTGCGCGTGCGGGTCCATGTCCATCGGGAAGGTCAGCCCGAACAGCTCCGGGTCGCGCTCCCACCCGCAGACGATCTGCGGCGACAGCGACGAGGTCGCCCAGGTGTCCATCACGTCCGGGTCGGCGATGAAGCCGCCGGGCACGCCGCGCTGGGCCGGGTCGTAGCCCGCCGGGGCGTCGGCCATCGGATCGACCGGCAGCGCGTCCTCGCTCGCGACCAGCGGATGGTCGTAGTCGGGCTGGCCGTCGGCGTCGAGGCGATACCAGACCGGGAAGGGCACGCCGAAGAAGCGCTGGCGGCTGATCAGCCAGTCGCCGTTGAGCCCCTCGACCCATGACAGGTAGCGGTGTTTCATGTAGTCAGGCACCCAGTGCAGCTCTTCGCCGCGTGCCAGCAGCGCCTGCTTCAGGGCCTCGTCGCGTCCGCCGTTGGTGATGTACCACTGCCGCGAGGTCACGATCTCCAGCGGCTTGTCGCCCTTCTCGAAGAAGTTGGTCTTGCGCGTGGTGGGCGTCGGCTCGCCGTCCAGCTCGCCGGTCTCGCGTAGCTTGGCGACGATCGCCTCGCGCGCCGAGTACATGGTCTTGCCGGCCATCTCGGCGTAGAAATCCGGGTTCGGCAGCCAGTCGGGCGTCTCGCGCTGCATGCGTCCGTCGCGGGTGACCAGGGCTCGGGTCGGCAGGTCGAGCTCGCGCCACCACTGCACGTCGGTCAGGTCGCCGAAGGTGCAGCACATCGCGATGCCGGCGCCCTTGTCGGGCTCGGCCTTCGGGTGGGGCAGCACCGGCACCGGGATGCCGAAGACCGGCGAGGTCACCGTCTGGCCGAACAGCGGCTGGTAGCGCTCGTCGTCCGGATGCGCGATCAGCGCGCAGACCGCCGGGATCAGCTCGGGGCGCGTGGTCTCGATGTAGATGGGCGTGCCGTCGGCCTTGTGGAAGGCGACGCGGTGGTAGAAGCCGGGATAGTCGCGATCCTCCAGCTCGGCCTGTGCGACGGCGGTCTGGAACGTCACGTCCCACAGCGTCGGGGCCTCGGCCATGTACGCCTCGCCGCGGGCCAGGTTGCGCAGGAAGCCCAGCTGGGCCACGCGCTGCGCGTCCGGCGAGATCGTCGAGTACAGCTGGCCCCAGTCGACCGACAGGCCCACGTGGCGCCACAGCTGCTCGAAGGCCTGCTCGTCCACCTGCGTCAGCGTCAGGCACAGCTCGACGAAGTTGCGCCGGCTGATCGACACCTGGCGCTTCGGGTCGGGCTTGGCGGGCGGCTCAAAGTTCGGGTCGTACGGCAGCGACGGGTCGCAGCGCACGCCGTAATAGTTCTGCACGCGCCGCTCGGTCGGCAGCCCGTTGTCGTCCCACCCATCGGGTAGAAGACGTGCTTTCCGCGCATGCGCTGGTAGCGCGCCACCAGGTCGGTGTGCGTGTAGCTGAAGATGTGGCCCCACATGCAGCGAGCCGGACACCGTGGGCGGCGGGGTGTCGATGCTGAAGACCTGTTCGCGCGATTCCGGACGCGTGAAGGCGTACGTCTGTTCGTCCTGCCATACCTTGGACCACGTGGCTTCCAGGCCCTCCAGGGCCGGCTTGTCGGGAAGATGCCACTGTGGCGTGTTGGCAGGCGCGTTTGTCATGCGTGCCATTTTAGCGTGCGGTCGCACGGGCGCCCCGGGCCTGTCGGCGGCGGCGTCCCCCTGTGGATAACAAATTGTCCTGTGGATAACCGTTCGGAGGACGACCTGCGCGGCCAGAATGCGGGCATGAGTATGCCAGTATTCGAACGCGTCCGCCCGATCCTACGGAGGTTGAGCGGTGGACAAAGCTGCTCACCGAATGAGGCTGATGCCATTGAATACAGACTGGTCGACGACTAGTCTGATCGACATGGGAACGACAGTGGGGGCGTATGAAGCCAAGACGCACTTCGCTCAGTTGCTGGAACGGGCAGAGCGAGGTGAGGTGATCACCATCAGTAGGCACGGGGTGTCAGTGGCCCAACTGGGGCCTGTGGCGGCACCTTCCATCCAGAGTGCTCGCAATGCTGCAGATGAGATCAGACGACTGCGGCAGGGTGTCCGCCTCGATGGGCTCTCGCTGATCGACCTCAAGAACGAGGGTCGTCGATGACGGCCTTCGTGCTGGATGCGAGTGTGACGTGCGCGTGGTTCTTTGCGGACGAGATGACGCCGACTCTGGATGCACTGCTGCAACGGGCCACGGAGACTGAGACCTACGTTCCCGCGTTGTGGCGTTGCGAGGTACTCAACACGTTCGTGCAGGCATCGCGTCGCGGTCTGATCACGGATGAGCAGGTCGTGCAGTTCTGGTCGCAATTGGAGGGGCTGATGATCAGGACGCCTGCGTACGAGCCGCCCGCGAATGAGATCGTGGCGATCTGTGCTCAATATCAGTTGACGGCCTACGACGCCTGCTATCTTGCCTTGGCCCGATGGCTGAAGCTGCCACTGGCGACGTTGGACGACGCACTGGCCAAGGCGGCAAAGAGTGAAGGCATCGTCGTTCTGGGCGTCGAGTGACGGGTGACTGTCCCAGCGATTCTCTCTCGGCGAGTTCCTTGGCAGCATTCGGGTGAATTCGACTGTGGCTAGCCTGTCCATGCGGCCCGGCGACATCACCACTGGTGCGCACCGGGAGTGCATCACTGTACGCATCAATGGTGATGCATCAATATGATGACGAACATGCGCACCACGATCGACATCCCACCGATCCTGCATCAGCGGATCAAGGACTACGCCAAGCAGCGCGGCGAGTCGTTCTCGGCCGCCGCGACCGAGGCGTTGATGCGAGGCATGGCCCCGATTGAGACTCCATCGACGTTGCAAGTCAGCCCTGTGACGGGCCTGCTCGTGTTCGATAGTGGGCGTCCCATCACGTCCGAAGAGGTCGCCGATCTGATCGACGAGGACGACTAGCCGTGGTCTGGTTGTTTGACGCCAATGTCCTTATCGCACTGCTCGACGCCGCTCATCTGCACCATGCACGCGTGGAGACATGGCTGACTGATCAGCCAGATCGTGTTGCCACGTGCCCCATGGTGCAGGGATCGTTCGTGCGATACGCCGTGCGCCAGGGGCAGCCGGTCTCGGCGATTCAGACCATGCTGACCAATCTGGACAAGCGAGTCGACCACGAGTTCTGGCCCGACGAGCTGTCGTACGCGCAGGTCGATCTGAGCCACGTCATCGGGCACCGCCAGGTCAGCGCTGCGTACCTCGTCTCGCTGGTGCAGGCGCATGGGCCGCAAGCGCGGCTGGCCACGCTGGACGAGGGCCTGGTGCAGCTCTACCCGGATGTGGCCGGGCTCGTCGGCGTACCGGAGGCGGACGACCCGGCAACCGGCGCTGACTAGCGGTCGCGTCGGCGCGCGGAGCCTCACTCGATCTCGGCGACCTTCTCGGTGAGGAACCGCTGGAAGTCGTCGAACTCCCGCAGGGAGTGCACCTGGGCGAAGATGTCCGGCTGGCACAGCAGGTGCACCAGCGGCTGGTAGGCCGCGCTGAACTCGGCGATGCCGTCGCGGTTGATCGCCAGCATCAACACCATCACGACATCCGATTCACCCCAGTGGATGGGCTGGCGGGGGATCAGCACGGCGATCGTGGTCTCATAGGCCATGAACTCCATGGCGTGCGGAACGGCGAAGCGGTGGACGAAGGCGGTCGGCGAATACTCCTCGCGGATCTTCACGCTTGCGGCGAAGTCGTCCGGCACCTTCCCGGTGGCCACCAGCTGCGCGCACAGGAAGTCGATGGCGGCATCGGAATCGGGCATCTGCACATC
>WRGV01000203.1 GCA_009787035.1 Propionibacteriaceae bacterium
GGCCGGCCCCGTCGTCGCGGGCCGGTGGCGCGGGGGAGTGGCCCCGCGGCTGGGTTTTGTGGGACGAATCGACGAGCCGCGCAAGGGATTTGACGAATTGATGGCCGCCTGGCCGGTCCTGAGGGCGTTATGTCCCGACATGGAGCTGGTGGTCGTCGGCCCGGGACATCCGCGCCCCGCCCCGGGCGTGCGCTATCTGGGCGCCGTGCCCGACGCGGAGCGCGACCGCGTGCTCGGCGCCTGCGACGTGTTCGTCGCGCCCCACCGGGGTCAGGAGAGCTTCGGCATCGTCCTCGTCGAGGCCCTGGCCGCCGGGGCGGCCGTCGTGGCCAGCGACATCCCGGCCTTCGCCGACGTGCTGGCGGGCTGCGCGTCGTCCGTCCTCGTGGCCCCGGGCGATGCGCAGGCGCTGGTCCGCGGCGTCCGGACGGCGCTGGCGCTGCCCGACCGCGGGGCCGCAGCCGCGCAGGGACGGGCGCGTGCGGGCGCGTTCGACTGGTCGGTGATCGGGCCCGCGTACCTGCGCGCGTACCAATCGGTGCTGGACGTGGAGTGAAGGGGCGGATCATCTATGGTGGAAGCAGTGCCATCCGGTGCGCCCAACCGAGGAGGAAGCATGGCAGAGATCCCGCAGGATTTGAAGTACACCCGAGACCATGAGTGGGTTCAGCCGCTGAGCCCCACGACCGTCCGCGTGGGAGTGACCGCCCACGCCGCCGAGCATCTGGGCGACGTGGTCTTCGTGTCGCTGCCGGCGGTCGGGGCGCGGCTGGGTGCCGGCGATGCCTGTGCCGAGCTGGAGTCGACCAAGTCGGTCAGCGACGTCTATGCGCCGCTGGCAGGCGTGATCAGTGCTGTCAACGATGCTGTGGCCGAGGCGCCGGAGGCGATCAACGCCGAGCCGTACGGCGACGGCTGGCTGTTCGAGATGGAGCTGAGCGCCGCCGCGGCCGCCGATGAGCTGCTGGACGCGGCAAAATACCAGAGTCTGCTTGACGACTGAGCCGTGGCGAGCGGATAGACTGGCACGCGGGCGGGGCACACGTTCCGCGTAAAGTGTTCGGGGGAGGCGGCGAACATGGTTGAGTGCAGCGACTGCGGGTTTCAGAATCCGGCTGGCAGTAGGTTCTGCTCGCAATGCGGCGCCAGGCTGCCCGAGGAGCTCCACACGGGCGATACGACGCATGTGATCGCGCTGGTGGAGGACGAGCCGCGCCACCCCGACATGAACTCCGATCTGGCGGCGGCGCTGAAGGCCGTGCCGGCCGGGGCCGCACTGCTGGTGTGCACGCGCGGCGGCATCGCCGAGGAGCGCTACCTGCTCGACGCGGAGGTGACGACCGTGGGCCGCGCCACCGAGTGCGACATCTTCCTGGACGACATCACCGTCTCGCGCCACCACGCGAAGTTCCTGCTGCACGACGGCGAGGTCACGGTCGAGGACGGCGGCAGCCTCAACGGCACGTACGTCAACCGGACGCTGGTCGACGGGTCGGCGCTGCTGCACGCGGGCGATGAGGTGCAGATCGGAAAGTTCAAGATGATGCTCTACGTTGGCGAGCCCGGACGGTCGTGATGCCCCCGGACCAACGGCGTTCCATCGGAGCGATTCTGCCCATCTTGAAGGCGGAGTTTCCCGATATCACGATCTCCAAGATCCGTTTCTTGGAGAGTGAAGGCCTCATCTCTCCTGAACGCGCACCGTCGGGATACCGGCGCTACAGCCAGGCCGACATCGACCGTCTGCGGTACATCCTGCGCATGCAGCGCGACCACTACCTGCCGCTGAAGGTCATCCGCGACCATCTCGACATGATGGATCGCGGCGTCGAACCGCCCGTGCCCGACACCCCGGCCGTCCCGGGCCTGGCGGAGGCCGAAGAGGATGCCTCGTCCGACCACCAGCCCATCAAGCTGACCAAGCGCGAGCTGATCCAGGTGAGCGGCCTGTCGGAGGCGACGCTGGTCGAGCTGGAGCGCCAGCAGATGGTGCTGCCGCGGCGCGGCTCGATGTATTACGGACGCGAGGCGCTGATGATCTGCGTGGTGGCCCGCAAGATGCAGGGCTACGGGATGGACATCCGGCACCTGCGCGCGATCAAGCAATCCGCCGAGCGTGAATCCGGCATGGTCGAGCAGGCGATGGCTCCGCTGCGTCACCGCCAGCAGGCCGGCGAGCACCTGCAGGAGCTCACCCAGCTGGTCATCCAGGCCCACGCGGCCCTGATGTACACGCTGCTGCAGCGCTGAGCGGGCGGGGCGTCCGCCTTTGCTCATGCTGTGCAACCCTCAAGGCGTCATCGAGGCCGATGACGTGACCGTCGAGGTGGGGTCGAGGGTTGCCTGAAGGGTTCGGGCGAGTAGAGTTCCTTGTGGAGACCGCATTACCCACCCTGGTGCGACGGCACGCGCGACGGTGTCGTCCGACACGAACAAGGCTCCGGCCCGACATCATTGCCGCGGCGGCGGGGCTTTCCTAGCCTGTGGGAATACCAACGATGTGGTTCACGCGGGAAGGAGGGGTCGATGGAGCCAGACGCCAGCCCGGCCCTGCAGGACACCCTGTTCGACGACGGCATGGAGCCCGCCACCGAGCCGGGGTACCGGGGCCCGGTGGCCAGTGCCACCGTCGGCATCACCTACCGCCAGCTCGACTACTGGGCGCGCACCGGCCTGGTCGAGCCGTCCATCAAGGCGGCCGAGGGCTCGGGCAGCCAGCGGCTCTATTCGTTCCGCGACCTGCTGATGCTGCGCGTGGTCAAGCGGCTGCTTGATGCCGGCATCACGCTGCAGCAGATCCGCGTGGCCGTCGAGCACCTGCGCGGGCGCGGCGTGCGCGACCTGGCGTCGCTGACGCTGCTGTCCGACGGCATCTCGGTGTACGAGTGCACGCAGGACAACGAGATCATCGACCTGCTGCGCGGTGGCCAGGGCATGTTCGCCATCGCGCTCGGCGGCGTCTGGCGCGACGTCGAGGGCAGCCTGACGCAGCTGTCCGCCAAGGCGGAGCCCGCCGTCCCTGCGGTTCCCGATCTGGACGAGTTCACCGCCCATCGCCTGCGCAAGGCCAGCTGAGCGCGCTCAGGACGCGCCGCTACCATGGGTAGGACGGCGTGCCGGGAGCGCCGGGTGAGGGGACATTGTGGCGGCATCGCACAGCGCAACCGATGGTTTCGCGGCCCGGCAGATCGGGCCAGATCCTGCTGACAGCGAGGTGATGCTCTCCAGTCTCGGGTTTGCCAGCCTGGACGAACTGACCGACGCGGCGATCCCGGAGCAGGTGCGCGCCACGACGCCCGTGGAGCTGCCCGCGGCGCTGGACGAAGCCGGCATCGGCGCCCGGCTGCGCGAGCTGGCGGCGCGCAACCATCCGGGACGGGCGATGATCGGCCAGGGCTACTACGGCACGCTGACACCGGCGATCCTGCGCCGCACGATCCTGGGCGATCCCAGCTGGTACACCGCCTACACGCCGTACCAGCCCGAGATCAGCCAGGGCCGGCTGGAGGCGCTGCTGGTGTTCCAGACGATGGTCGCCGAGCTGACGGGCCTGGATGTTGCCGGGGCCAGCCTGCTGGACGAGGCCACGGCCGTCGCCGAGGCGGTCACCATGGCCAAGCGCTGCGCGCCGCGGACGTCCGGCCCCCGCGTGCTGGTGGACGAGGGCCTGTTCGCCGCCAGCCTGTCGGTGCTGCGCACGCGCGCGTGCCGCCTGGGCATCGACGTCGTCGTCGCCGACGTGGCCGCGCTGGGCGACGACGATCTGTCGGGAGCCTTCGCCGTGGTCGTCCAGACGCCGACATCGGACGGCCGCCTGGCAAGCACTGACGAGCTGACCGGGATCGCCGAGCGGGCCCACCGCTGCGGCGCGCTGGTGATCGCGGCCGCCGATCTGCTGGCGCTGACGCTGGTGACGCCGCCGGGGCGGTGGGGCGCGGACATCGCGGTCGGTTCCACGCAGCGCTTCGGCGTGCCGCTGTTCTACGGCGGTCCGCACGCCGGCTATATCGCCTGCCGCACGGCCATGGTGCGCCAGCTGCCCGGCCGCATCGTCGGCGTCTCGCAGGACGCGGACGGGCACCCCGCGCTGCGCCTGGCGCTGCAGACGCGCGAGCAGCACATCCGCCGCGAACGGGCCACGTCCAACATCTGCACCGCGCAGGCGCTGGTGGCCGTGATGGCGGCCATGTACGCCGTCTGGCACGGCCCCGACGGGCTGCGGGCGATCGCCCGGGGCATTCACGACGGCGCCACGCGCCTGGCCGGGGCCCTCGTGGCCGCGGGATACGCGCTGGCGCACGACAGCTTCTTCGACACGCTCACGGTGGCGGCGCCCGGCCGGGCCGCACAGATCTGGCAGGCCGCGCACGACGCCGGCGTGCAGCTGCGGCTGGTCGACGCCGACACGGTGGGCATCGCGATCGGTGAGGACGCCACGCC
>WRGV01000204.1 GCA_009787035.1 Propionibacteriaceae bacterium
GTCCTGATAGCCCACCACGCCCTCCCATTCGATCACCGCACGGCCGTACGCACCCCGGGCTTGCAGCACCGATGCTGCCCACCAGTGCAGGCCGTTCAGGGCATCGGCAGTGGCACCGTCCAGCAGATCCGCGACGTTCACGTTGAGTGCGCAGATGTGGTCGGCCAACTCCAATAGCCACGCCGAATCGCGCTCCTCCGCTTCGTCCGCCTGCGCCTTCAGCACCGACAGCACCCGGACCGCACCGGCGGCGACCTCCGCCACACGGCCAAGTTTGGCGGCACGCTCGCGCATGACGCGCATCACCACGCGGTGCGCGCTGATCGTGTCGGCACCCCCAGGCGTGTCACCACCGTAGCTGATCAGCGATGCATCGTGGAGCGTGCCGATGACCCGGTTCACGTCCGCCTGAGACTCGCCATCGTGGGCGTCCGCATGGAGCAAGCGGCGCGGCACGCCCGTCTCCGACAGGACGGAGATCAGCTCCAGCATCGCCACGCAGCGCTGCGGCAGACGCTGCACCGACAAAACGACCGCCTCTGCCAGGCCGTGCGGGTAGTCTGCGCCATCGCCGCGAATGAGACAGTCGCCGAGGTTCACCCGCTTGAGCTGCTCCAGGTAGGCCGCATAGGTGAGCCCCTCGCTGACGACGAGAGCAGCCGCTTGCGCCAACGCCAGGGGCAACCACCTGAACTCGATGCCCAGCGACCGGGCATCGTCCGTATCGTCTCGGCTCGTCAACCGGCGCAGATAGTCAAGCCCCTCCTTCTCGCGGAAGCGGCCGACCTGGACCCGCACACCCAGACTCTCCAGCGCCCGGTTCGTGCTGGTGATCACGACCTGNCACCCCTGCGCCACCGGGATGAACGGCCGGAGCGCATCGGCCTGTGTCGCATTGTCGAANACCAGCAGACACGGTTCGTCACACNTNTCCAACCAGCGCTTGAGCCGCTTCGCCGTCTCCGCGGTGNCCTCGCCCGGTTGGACGAGGCTCAGCCCCCGCACGGCCTGCAGCTCCTCCGCCACCAGACGAAGCCCCGATGTCAGCGAGTCCTGGTTGGTCGCATCCACCCAGGCAACCAGCTGCCAGCCGTCCTCAATGCGCTGCCGAGCGTACGCACCCGCAAGCTGCGTCTTGCCGACACCTGGCCCCATTTCATGCTCGGCCGGGCTCAGCACGACGATGTGCGGCGTCTGCAGCTGCGCCATCAGGTCATCGCGGGACTCGAACACCGGCGGTTGCTGGGGAATGTTTCCGGCCTTGACGCAGGGGCTCGGTGGGACGGGTTGCGGCGCTTGGTCCGCTTCCCCATGCTTGCGCAGGGGCAGGACGGCTACCCAGAGCACGACAGCAACGATGATGCCGACGATACCGACGGTCGTACCGGGATCCCACCAGCCCAGACACCCAAGCACAAGAACCACCAGGGCGGCCGCCGTCAGAACACTGGCACCGATGAGGCAGCGTTTGGCCCAGACCGGCATGTGCCTGCCTTGGGCCATGACCCACCCCCGTCGAAGATTGCGTCAGCCGATGCTTCGACAGTAGTGGACCCGGACGCACGCCGCGCCGGTTTCGAGGGACGTTTCGCCGTGTGAGACACCCGATCAGCGCCCCCGGCAGCCGCGCATCAGGCGGCCTTGACGCCCCTGACCTGGGACGGGTGCGAGACCTGCTCGTCCACCTGCGCCCACTCGGTGCGCCAGCGGGAGGCGTAGTGAGCCAGGGCGTCCACCAGCTCGCCCGAGCCGGGATGCGGCGCCACAACCTTCGCCTGCAACCCGAACTGCTGGCAGGTCGCGGCCGTGGCCGGGCCGATCGCGCAGATCACCGACTGCGGGCCGGGCTTGCCGGCCAGGCCGAGCAGGCTGCGCACGGCCGAGGACGACGTGAAGATGACGGCATCGAATCGTCCCGACTTGATGTCGCTGCGCACCTGCGCGGGCGGCGGCGCGGCGCGGACGACGCGGCAGGCGGCGACCTCGTCCACATCCCAGCCCAGACCGCGCAGGCCGTCGCCGATCCAGTCGGCGGCCGGATCGGTGCGCGGCACCAGCACCGCATCCATCGGATCGGATGCCGGATCGAACGCCGGGAACGCCGCGACCAGATTGGCGGCCGTGTGGCCGAGCTGCGACGTCCGTCCGCCCTGGGGAAGCGCCAGATCGGGCACCAGGCCCCAGCTCGACAGCAGGCGTCCGGCCATCGGCGACAGCGCCGCGATGCGCACGCCGGAGAAGGCGCGCGAATCGAGGCCATACTCACGCACCTTGTCAAACACGGTTCGTACGGCCAGGCTGCTGGCAAAGACGACCCAGCGGTACGACCCGTCCACCAGCTGCTGGATTGCGCGATCCATCGGCTGCGAGCGGTGCGGCGGCTCGACGGCCAGCGTGTCGACGGTCTGGACGGCGGCTCCGAGCAGCGCCAGCCGCCGCTCCATCGCCCCGGACGATTCGCGGGTGCGAGGCAGCAGCACGCGCCACCCGAACAGCGGACGCGACTGCGTGCCCGACAGCAGCGGATGCACCTGGCCCGCGCTACCGAACCCGACGATGACCTCGGCGTCGCGGTCGATCCGGTGCGTGGTCGCCAGATCGGCCAGCTCGGCGACCGTGGTCGTACGGATGTGCTGCTCCAGCGTGCCGCCGCCGACGATGACGGCGACCGGCTCGTCCGCGCCCCGTCCGGCGACCTGCGCCTTGGCGGACAGGTCGGGAAGCACGCGCGCGGTGCACGTGACGACCTCCCAGCCCGTGCCGGGCAGGTCGTGAAGCTCCGGTGTGCGTCGCCCCAGGTCGGTGAAGTACATCTGCTCGGGCTGGCCGCAGATGCCGGCCATCGTCAGCACGGCCGACATGCGCGTCACCGCCGGCATGATGAACACCTCGCAGCCGGCCTCGACGCACAGCGCGGCCTCCTGGCCGACCAGGGCCTCGGTGAGCGGATCCCCGCGCACGACGCGGACGACGGTGCGGCCGGCCTGGGCGTCGCGGATCATGCGTTTTGCCCTGTCAGCAGCGCTTTCGGACGACGGACGCAGCTGGACGTCCGCGTCGGGAGACGTGCACACATCGATGTGTTGCAGAGCGCGAGCAAGCCGCTCGTCGTCCACGATGATCACGTCGGCACCGCTGAGCGCGCTCGACCCGCCGACCGTCATCAGGTACGGATCGGCGATGCCGAGACCGATATAGGCGATGAAACCGCGTGCCAGATTCGTCCCGCTCACGGGCGCATGGGCCCGCATGCTGTAGACCATCTGGTCGAACGGCTTCGGATCCTGCCGATCCATGGATGTCTCTCCCTTCAGCCCCCGCGTGCGCGGGCATGACATGGAAGCGACGGTTGCTACACCTCGGATGATGACACCAACCAGGCGCCCGTTGGGGGTATTGCGGGCCAGCCAGGATGGGTCACAAGCGCGAGCAGGTCAGGCTAGCGCCCCGCGCGACGACGCTGAATACGCGTCTTCTTCAGCAGCTTGCGGTGCTTCTTCTTCGCCATGCGCTTGCGGCGCTTCTTGATGACCGACCCCACTGTGATCCCTTCCGGTTCGACGAACCAGGTCAGTCTACCGATGCCAGCCCGTCCCCCTCAATTCCTGCCTGTCAGCCTCACTCCCGGCGCAACCGTTGTTCCACGACGGACGCTTTCCGACACGTCGTCGGCCAAACAGGATACGTGGGCGGTTCCTGGGCACGTTCACCCGGGGTGGGGGTAGGTGATGTGGCGGCGGCGGCATCAGCCCAGTGTGAGCGCGCCCAGCACCTCGCCGATCGGACGCGTGATCATCAGGGTGTCGGTGCCCCGGCGCCAGGGCGCTGATCCGTCCCGATTGATCACCACCAGATGATCACCCTCGAAGTATTCAACCAAGCCAGCAGCCGGATAGACGACCAGCGACGTGCCTCCGATGATCATGAGATCGGCGCGCCTGATCGCGGTGATCGCGGCAGTGATCACGGATTGATCAAGGGGATCTTCGTACAGGACGACATCCGGTTCGATGACGCCGCCGCAGGCACAGCGCGGCACGTCATCGGTGCCCAGGATGGCGTCGAGCCCGTCGAACACCCTGCCGCAGCGGCCGCAGTGGTTGTGCCAGATCGACCCATGCAGCTCCAGGACGTTCTTGCTGCCCGCGGCCTGGTGCAGGCCGTCGATGTTCTGCGTGACGACGGCCGTGAGCGTGCCGGCCCGCTCCAGCGCGGCCAAGGCGAGGTGCGCCGCGTTGGGGAAGGCGTCCGGGTGCAGCACCCGGTCGCGGTAGAAGCGGTAGAACTGCGCGGGGTGCGCCTGGAAGAAGCTGCGGGACAGGATGGTCTCGGGCGGGTAGTCGTACTGCTGGTTGTAGAGGCCATCGACGCTGCGGAAGTCGGGGATCCCCGACTCGGTCGACACGCCCGCGCCGCCGAAAAAGACGATGCGGCGGG
>WRGV01000205.1 GCA_009787035.1 Propionibacteriaceae bacterium
CGACGGCCCGGTCGAGCGCCTGGACGCCCGGGCGGCTCGCCACGACCAGCGCGATGCGCCCATAAGGATTGTCGGCGTCGAGCAGCGCCTGCAGGTTCGTCCCGCCGCCGCTGACCAGCACCGCCACGTTGATCACCAGAGGACCTCCCGGTCGCCGGGCACGATCTCGCCCAGCACGAACGGCTCCGCACCGGCCCCGCGGGCCACGTCCAGCGCCCNCTGGGCGTCGTCGGCCGCCACGGCCACGACCAGGCCCGCGCCCATGTTGAACGTGGCGAACATGTCGGCGTCGGTCAGCCCGCCGGCGTCCGCGATCTGCGCGAAGACCGCGGGGACCGGCAAGCCGGCCCGGTCGATGCGCGCCGACAGCCCGGATCGCAGCATGCGCGGAATGTTCTCGACGAACCCGCCGCCGGTGATGTGCGCGGCGCAGCGAACCGATGGCACCTGATCCAGCAGCGCGAGCAGCGGACGGACGTAGATGCGGGTCGGGGCCAGCAGCGCGTCCAGCAGCTCGGGGTCGGCGCGCAGCCGGGCTTCGTCGAAGACACGCCTGATCAGCGAAAACCCGTTGGAGTGCGGCCCCGATGAGGCCAGCCCGATCAGCGCGTCCCCGGCCTGAAGCCGCGACCCGTCCAGCATCCGTCCGGGCTCGACCAGGCCGACCGCGAACCCGGCCAGGTCGTATTCGCCGTCGGCGTAGAAGCCGGGCATCTCGGCGGTCTCCCCGCCCAGCAGCGCACAGCCGGCCTGCACGCAGCCCTCGGCCACGCCCGCCACGATGTCGGCCATGCGCGGCGGATCGATGCACCCGGTCGCGATGTAGTCGAGGAAGAACAGCGGCCGCGCGCCGCAGCAGGCCACGTCGTTGACGCACATCGCCACCGCGTCGATGCCGACCGTGGTGTGCCGGTCGGCCAGGAAGGCCAGCTTGAGCTTGGTGCCGACGCCGTCCGCCCCCGCGCAGAGCATGCGTCCGTCGCCCAGATCGTAGAGGCCGCCGAAGCCGCCCACATCGCCGACCACGCCCGGCGTGCGGGTGCGGGCGATGTGCGCGCGCATCAGATCGAGCGCCCGGTAGCCGCGCGTCACGTCGACGCCCGCGTCGCTATATGCCTGGGACGGCTGCATCAGACCTCCTCGGACAGGTGCCGCTCGAACATCAGCCGACCCGCCGCGGTCGGCACCGCGGTCGGGTAGTTGCCGGTGAAGCAGGCGTCGCAGAAGCCGCCGTGCCCGCTGGCGTCCAGCTTCGGCAGGTCGTCCACGCTCAGGTAGCCCAGCGAATCGGCGCCGATCAGCGCCCGCACCTGCTCGACGCTGTGGTCGTGCGCAATCAGCGCGTCGGACGAGGCGATGTCGGTGCCGTAGTAGCACGGGTACAGGAACGGCGGGGCCGACAGCCGCACGTGCACCTGCGCCGCCCCCATCTCGCGCAGCAGCCCCACGATGCGGGTGATCGTGGTGCCGCGCACGATCGAGTCGTCCACCAAGACGACGCGCTTGCCGCGCACCGTGTCGGCGATCGGGTTGAGCTTGATGCGGACAGCGTTCTCGCGCTGGCGCTGGCTGGGCTGGATGAACGTGCGCCCGATGTACTTGTTCTTGATGAAGCCGATGCCGTACGGGATGCCGCTTTGCCGGGCGTACCCCAGCGCCGCGTCGATGCCCGAATCGGGCACGCCCACCACCACGTCGGCCGCGACCGGGTGGTCGATCGCCAGCAAGGCCCCTGCCCGCAGCCGCGCCGCGTGCACCGAGGTGCCGTCCACCACCGAATCGGGACGGGCGAAGTAGATCAGCTCGAACACGCACAGCCGCCGCGGCGGCACGACGTCCATCCGCAGCGACACGGGCTCAAGACCGGCCTGCACGACCACGATCTCGCCGGGGTCGATGTCGCGGACGAACGTCGCGTCGATGCTGTCCAGCGCACACGTTTCGGACGCGATGACCCAGCCGTCCTCGCCGATGCGACCCAGGCACAGCGGCCGCAGGCCCAGCGCGTCGCGCACGCCGATCAGCTTGCGGGCGCTCATGATGACCGACGACACGGCCCCCTGCACACGCCCCATGGCCCGGCGCACGGCCTCTTCGATGGACGGGGCGGTCAGCCGCTCCTGCGTGATGATGTACGCCAACACCTCCGAATCGGAGGTGCCGTGAAAGATCGCGCCGCCGCGCTCCAGCTCGTCGCGCAGCTCGCGCGCGTTGACCAGGTTGCCGTTGTGCGCCAGCGCCATCGAGCCCTTGAGATGGTTGACCAGCAGCGGCTGGATGTTGCCGGTCAGCGCGCGCCCGGTCGTCGCGTAGCGGCAGTGGCCCACGGCCATGTCGCCGGTGCCGAGCAGTGCGCGAACGTCCGGCGTGAACACGTCCCCCACCAGGCCGGGCGCCTTGTGCGCGGTGATCACGCCGGCGTCGTTGACCGCGATGCCGCAACCCTCCTGCCCGCGGTGCTGCAGCGCGAACAGCGCCACGAACGCGTCGTTGACCACGTCGGCGCCCACCCCGCCCGCACTGGGCGCGCAGATGCCNAACACGCCGCACTCCTCGTGCAGCCCGTCGAAGGGACCCGACTCGTCCACCGCAGGATCCTCGGTCGGGCTCACGCCGCCGTCCCCAGCAGACGCCGGCGCACCTCCGCATAGGCCTGCTCGACCCCGCCCAGGTCGCGGCGGAAGCGATCCTTGTCCAGCTTGGCTCCGGTCGCCTTGTCCCAGAACCGGCAGGTGTCGGGCGAGATCTCGTCAGCCAGGATGATCTCGCCGTCCGGCAGCCGCCCGAACTCGAGCTTGAAGTCGACCAGGATGATGCCCGCCGCGTCCAGATGCCCTTGCAGCAGCGTGTTGATGCGCAGCGCCAGCGCCGAGATGGTGTCCAGCTCGTCCCGCGTGGCCCAGCCGAGCGCGATGATGTGCGAGTCGTTGACCAGCGGGTCGTCCAGCACGTCGCACTTGTAGCTGTATTCGAGCACCGGCTGGGGCAGCTTGGTGCCCTCCAACACGCCGAGGCGCTGGCTCATCGAGCCGGCCACGATGTTGCGGACGATCACCTCCAACGGCACGATCTGCACGCGCCGGACGAGCGTGTCGCGCGGCCCGAGCTCCTTCACCAGGTGCGTGCGGATGCCGTCGGCCTCCAGCAGCCGCATCAGGTGGTTCGAGACCCGGTTGTTGATCTCGCCCTTGCCAAGGATCTGCCCGTGCTTCTTGCCGTTGAACGCGGTCGCGTCGTCCTTGTACGACACGATGCACAGATCCGGATCGGACGTCGCGAACACCTTCTTCGCTTTGCCCTCGTACATCTGCTCACCCTGCTCGGGCTCGCCGCCCACCTGGGGGACAGTGGTTTCGGCCATCGTGGTCACTCCTTGTCAGTTGTTGTCGGTGCGGTTGTCAAGACTGCGTTGCAGGGCCTCGTCCTTGGCCAGCACCCCGGCGCGCATCGCCTGCTTGCGCTGCTGGAGCCGGTCGGCCACCACGGGATCGGCGACGGCCAGGATCTGCGCGGCCAGCACCGCCGCGTTGGCCCCCGCGTTGATCGCCACCGTGGCGACCGGCACGCCAGGCGGCATCTGCACGGTCGACAGCAGCGCGTCCAGGCCGTCCAGTTCGGACGACGTCAGGGGCACGCCGATCACCGGCAGCGTCGTGCGGGCGGCCAAGGCTCCCGCCAGGTGGGCCGCCTTGCCGGCCGCCGCGATGATCACGCCGACGCCGCGTCCGCGGGCACCGGCCGCCAGCGCCGCCGCCTCGTCGGGCGTGCGGTGGGCCGAACAGATGTGTGCCTCGAACTCGATGCCCAGCTCGTCCAGCGTGGCGAAGGCGGGCTGGAGCGCGGGAAGGTCGGAATCACTGCCAAGGATGACGGCGACGCTCGGCATGGCGTCCTCTCAATCGTGAGTGTCCCACCCGGGCGGTCATACCCGGCTGGCTCAGCTATCACCCAGTGTGCCAGAGCTTTCAGAGGCGACCGCAATCACCTGTCGCCTGGTGGACGGTGTCCCCACCGCACGGCCGCACGTGCTAAGGGCCTCGCTCCGGCGGGGTGGACGGCCCGCCATTCGTGGCGCAGGCCCAGTTGCTCCAAGCCGAAGCGCAGCGGTGCCGCCGATGCGTCAGCGCTGGCAGGTGCCCATCAGCACCGCGCGGGCGATCATGTGCGGCGTCGCGGCGGCGATGACCTCGGCTGGACGCGTGCGGCGTCCGCGCGGCAGGAACAGCCGGGGAGCATCCAGCGCATGGACGGCGAAGAAGTACCGGTGCGGCCGGTCGCCCTTGGGCGGCAGGGCCCCCATGAACCCGGGCAGGCCGAACGTGCCCGGCAGGTTGAGCGCACCCCTGATCGGAGGATCCGGACGGAAGACCACCCGCCCCAGCACGGCGGGCAC
>WRGV01000206.1 GCA_009787035.1 Propionibacteriaceae bacterium
CCTCGTGCTGGTAGTTGCGCACCAGGCTGGAGGTGGTCACGGCAGCGCCCTTGCGTGCGGGCCGGTGCGCCAGCGTTTTGCCGAGGGCGCTGCGCCGCTGGAGTACGCGCCGCGCCTGCATCAACTGCCCGCCGCGCAACTGGCCGCTTTCGTAGGCCTCCTGTAAGGCGGCCTGGACGGACTCCTCGTCGCTTGCGCCCGCGATGGTGATGGCGACGTTGAGCGGAACCCTTCCGGCCTCGACGGCGGCCAGCAGACGTTCCTCGCCTTTCTCGAAGAGCAGCAGGATGCCCTTGATGTAGTCGAGGCTCAGGCCCGTCTTCTGGGCGATGACGCGCTTGTCGTAGCCCTGTTCACTCAACTGCTGGATGCTCATCAGCAGTTCCAGCGCGCTGTATTTTCGGCGGGCGATGTTCTCGGTCAGGCTCATGATGAAGGCGTCCTCGTCGTTGACCGCGACGACCAGCGCTGGAATCTCCTTTTCGCCGAGCGACTTGAACGCCTTGAGCCTGCCTTCACCACAGATCAGCAGGTAGCGTTTGCCATCCTCCAGATCGTCGCGCGGCGTGACCGTGACCGGCTTCTTCAGGCCGATCTTCTTGATGTTGCCGACGATCTGATCGACCGTGATCATCTGCAACGCGGTGGGGTGATGCGGTCTGGTCATGCGGACGACCGAAGTCCAGGCGCGGCAGCAGGTAGTAGTCGAGCGGTGACTGGTTCGTATCGTCGAGCCGGACGGCGACGGTGATGTCGGGTGTCAGGCTGGTGTCGAAACGCACCTTCCAGCGATGGCGACCGTTGTCCAGCGACTGGCAGCGTGACAGCACCAGCGAGACGGTGAACTCGCGGTTGACGGTGAGCAGGTCGCTCGCCGGATCGCGCACGACCGTGCCGCCGACCTCGGTGATCATCCGCTCCGTCTGGCCGACGATCTCCGGATGCAGGCGGCGCAGGAACTGGTTGACCTCCAGATACTGATAGTCCCGATCCGGCGTGAAGCCGACCGTCTGGTAGGCGCGGATCAGGCTGCCGAATCGGTGCGCGTAGGCCGCCGCCGAAGGCATCCCTTCGGCCTCGTCGATGATCAGGCCGGAGAGGTAGCCATGCTGCTGGAACAAGCGCCGCAGCTTCTCGACCAGTTCCTCATCGGTGTAGCGGTGCGCTCGTGCGCGCAGGATGCCTTGCGCCGTGTAGAACAGGTCGGGCGGCACGATGCCCTCGAATGCACCTTCCTTCTTGATCCACATCTCCGGCTGGTTGACCACGCGCACCTTCTTGAGCTTGAAGGAGCGGCGGTTGTAGACGTTGTTGCCGATGTATTTCTCGTTCGACAGAACCTCGCGCACGGTGGCCCGCGTCCAGTCGCGCCCGAGGTCGGTCTGGATGCCCTTGGCGTTGAGCCGGTCTGCGATCTCGGATTCCAACAGGTTGCCTTCGACGAACCAGCGGTAGATCTGGTTCACGACCGCGACTTCGGCGTCCGGGCCGGGCTGCAGGATCACGCGATCGGTTTGCAGGCTCTTGTGCTCGCCGCGCGAAAGCTCGCCCTTCACCGAACCGGACTGGTCGATCAGCACGCGCCGCAGGCCGTAACCCGCTGGCCCGCCTTGCCGAAAACCGAGTTCGATCAGGCGGCACTGGCCCGCGAACACCTTCGCGGAAAGCTCGCGGCTGTATTCGCCCGCCATCGCGCGCTTGACGCCTTTGACGATGGTGGACACGGGCGAGCCATCGTTCTCGAACTGTTCGGCGCAGTAGGCGACCTGAATCCTGGCGCGGCGGCAGATGTATTCGTAGTAGGCGCTCTCGTCGGCGTCTTGGAACCGGCCCCAGCGACTCACGTCATAGACGAGGATGATCTGGAAGTCGGCCTTGCCCGCCTGCACGTCGGCAATCAGTTGCTGAAGCGCCTGCCTGCCATCGATGCGCAGCCCGCTCTTGCCCTCGTCGGCGTAGGTGCGGACGATCTCGATGTTGCGCCGGGCGGCGTACTCGCGGATTTTGTCGCCCTGGTTCTCCGTCGAGTACTGCTGGTGCTCGGTGGACATGCGCACGTACTGGGCGGCGCGGTACACCGGCCCTGACCCTGTCGGGCTTGGAGACGATTCGTTCGATTGCATAGACCCTGTCACTTCGATGGTTGACGTTTCGGGTCTGCCGTTCCCTTCAATGGTTGCGCTATCGCCGCCTGACGGAAGCTGCGCACACGGTTGGAATCGTTGCCATGCAGGATGTTCGAGAACCCGTTTGGAGGCGACGTTACGGGCCGACCGCCGGGGTGTCGATCAAGTCCTCTCTTGACACGTCCATCTTGCGCGGACACGTGAGGGTCACTGGTGTGATCTCGACGATCCATGAAGCGCCGTTTTCCATTGGGAACGCCGGGTGCCGGGTGATTCGATATAAGCCCGACGGCAGGTCGCACACGTCCATCTTTGCAAGACCGGCGTTTTGGGCCTGATCGCGCGACCGTTGCTGCTCGCGGTTGCGCTGCGCGTAGTCCGGTTGGGCGTCGCGGTAGTCGCTCCAGTAGCCCGGATTGCGCTGCGCCCACGCCTGCTGCGCGGCGCGTTGATTGCTCCGGTAGTCGGGATCGGACTGGAGCTTGGCCCGCTGCCACTGGCGCTTGCGGGCACGCTGGCAGTCGGGCGACGAGCAGAAGGCTTGGTCGGGAACTTGCGGGCGGGGTTCGAAGGGCTTGCCGCAGCAGGCGCAGCGTCGGGTCATCGTCGGTGTCTCCATGCAGAAAGGCGCTGGAAACCGCGACGGCACTGCTGCCGCGCCCGCATGCGGGGTACGCTTGACCTCGATCCGTCAGTAGGGCGTTCTCCTCGTCCGGGATGCACGCCCAGTGGCGCGGGTTCCTATCCATCGGTTGTTATTGACATCTACCGATGTTATGGAACAATATGCCGGATCATGGACACGACCGCCGACAAACTGCTGGAGCTGGTGCGCAGGCAGGGACTGCTGCGTCCGCACGATCTGGCCCCGCTGGGCATCCCACGGGTGGCCCTGACGCGGGCGGTGCGGCGCGGGCAACTGGAGCGCGTCGGGCGTGGGCTGTACGGCCTCACGGCGCGTCCGGTGTCGGCCCACGGCACGCTGGCCGAAGTCGCCCGCCGTGTGCCCAATGGCGTGGTGTGCCTGCTGTCGGCGCTGCGTTTCCATGACCTGACCACGCAGGCCCCGTTCGAGGTCTGGCTGGCCATCGACAACAAGGCCGCCACCCCCAAACTGGGCTACCCGCCACTGCGCCTCGTGCGCTTCTCCGGGGCGGCGCTGACCGAGGGCGTCGAGGAGCACGTCGTGGACGGCGTCACCGTGCGCGTCACCGGCGTTGCCAAGACCGTGGCCGACTGCTTCAAGTACCGCAACAAGATCGGCCTCGACGTGGCGCTGGAGGCGCTGCGCGAGGCATGGAACGGCAAGCACATGACCAGCGACCAGATCTGGCACTACGCGAAAATCGACCGCGTCGCCAACGTGATGCAGCCCTATCTGGAAAGCCTCGCATGAACCAGCACAACGTTGCCGCGTCGGTTCGTGCCCGGCTGCTCAACAAGGCCCGCGCCGAGAAGCTCGACTTCAACCTGCTGCTCACCCGCTACGCGCTGGAGCGGATGCTGTACCGCCTGAGCATTTCGGAACAGCGCGGGCAGTTCCTGCTGAAAGGAGCGCTGCTGTTCGACATCTGGTTTGACGTGCCGCATCGTCCGACGCACGATGCCGACCTGCTTGGGTTTGGCTCCACCGAAATTCCGCATCTGGAAAAGCTGTTCCGCGAGGTCAGCCAGATCGCGGTCGAGGACGGCATCGCGTTTCAGGCGGACACGGTGAAGGCCGCCGAAATCCGCAAGGAGGCCAACTACGCGGGCGTGCGCGTCACGCTGCTGGGCCTGTTGGACAACGCGCGCTGCCCGGTGCAGATCGACATCGGCTTCGGCGACGCTGTTACGCCCGCGCCGGAGAACGTGCAGTACCCGGTCATCCTCGACGACATGCCGCAGCCGCAACTGCGGGTCTATCCCCGCTACACGGTCGTCGCCGAAAAGCTCGAAGCGATGGTCAAGCTCGGCATCCTCAACAGCCGGATGAAGGACTACTTCGACCTGTGGGTGCTGTCCCGGCATTCCGACTTCGATGGCACAGTGCTGGCGCAGGCGATCCGCGCCACGTTCGAGCGCCGGGGCACGGACATACCGCCGGGCCTGCCGTTCGGCCTCACCGACGAATTCGCCCGGCACGAGCGGAAGAACATGCAGTGGGCGGGCTTCCTGCGCAAGAACGCCCTGGAGCCGATGGCGCTGGCGGCGGTGATCGAGGCGTTGCGCGAATTCTTGCTGCCGGTGCTGGCGGCACTCGCGGCGGG
>WRGV01000207.1 GCA_009787035.1 Propionibacteriaceae bacterium
CCATCCCCGGAATCACGTGCGTTGCTCGATCGCCTGGACGAGCCGATGCCGGCCGGCCCGGCCTCACCCGACGACAGCCTGACACTGTTGCACGAGGTCGGCTCGCCCAACACCGTGGCCCAATCGGGCGGACGCAACTTCGGCATCGTCAACGGCGGCGTCGCCCCCATCGGCCTGGCTGGGCACCGTCTGGGACCAGAACAGCGCGCCGTATCTCATGTCCCCGATCGTGTCGCGCCTGGAAGACATCTGCGAACGCTGGATCGTCGATCTGCTGGGCCTGCCCACAGGCAGCGCCGCCGGCCTGGTCAGTGGCTCGTCCACCGCGATCCTGTGCGCCCTGGCGAGCGCCCGCGACGCCCTGCTGCGGCGCCAGGGCTGGGACGTGTCGCAACAAGGTCTGACCAGCTCTGCGATCTCGCCAACCACGCGCACGCCTGGGTGTGAACGGCGCCTTCGGCCTGTGGGCGGCCGCGTGTGCGGCAACCCGACACCTGACGCGCGGCATCGACAAGGCAGATTCCTGGTCGGCCGACGCGCACAAGACGCTCAACGTGCCCTCCGGCTGCGGCATCGTCTTGTGCCGCGACCGCCGCGCGCTCGCGAGCGCGATGCAGGCCACCGATTCGTACCTGCAGTTCAGCGACGACCGTGACGGCATGCTGTACACCCCCGAGATGTCCCGGCGGGCGCGCAGCATCGAACTGTGGGCCACGCTCAAGTGCCTCGGCAAACAGGGCCTGGACGCCCTCGTGGGTCACCTATGCCTCATGGCGCAGTACTTCGCGACAGGCCTGGTCGAGCGCGGATTCCTCGTAGTCAACGACGTCGTGTTCAACCAGATCCTGGTGCACTGCCCGCGCACGGACGACACGACGACCCTGCTCGCGCGCATCCAGGCCAGCGGCATCTGCTGGTGCAGCGGGGCGACGTGGGACGGCCAACCGGTGATCCGCATCAGCGTCTGCTCCTGGCAGACCACGACCGCCAACATCGATCGCTGCCTGCGCCTGTTCGCCGACCTCAGCGCGCAATGAGGGACATCACCTGCCCCACCCCGAGCGCGGTGAACGTGCCGATGACATACCCCATCAGCGCCATCAGGATGCCCACGGGCACGAGCGGGCCCCGATAGGCGCCGGCCAGGATGGGCGCGGACGCCGTGCCGCCGATGTTGGCCAGGCTGGCGACGCCGATGGTGAACAGGTCCAACTTGAACAGCTTCGCGATGCCGACCAGCAGGATGCCGTGAATCGCCAAGATCATGAAGCCGCTGAGAATCCACCAGTGCCCGTCCGTCAGGTCCATCAGGTTGGCCCGCGAGGCCAGCAGCGCGATCACGCAGTAGAGCAGCACATTCGACAACTCTGCACTGCCGGCGATCTTGCCGGCCGGCGTCATCGCCGCGACCAGCCCGACAACGGTGACGATCAGCACCGTCCAGGTCGCCGAGTCGAAGAAGGGCACGCCTTTGTTGATGGCCGACCCGCCCAGCTGCGCCAGCGCGGACACGATCAGCGCCCCGCCGAGCAGCAGCAGCAGGTTCGGGAACGTGACGGTCGAGTCTGTCTTGGCGGCCCCGGCCTCCAGGCGGTTGCCGACCTCGTCGATGGCATCGGTAGACGACTTCGTCCACTTGTTGAACTTGGGCGCGAACGAGATCGCCCAGAACAAGAACATGACCCAGATGGAATAGTCGATCGAATCGACCACCAGCGCGTAACCCATATCGCCCTCGTTGACGTCGAGCGCGGCCTGCACGGCGATCATGTTTCCCGATCCGCCGATCCAGCTGCCGCACAGCGCCGCCAGCGGCTTCCATGCTCCCGCGCCGAGCACGCCCTTCATGATCGCGAACACGGCGATGAACGCCACGGCGATCGATGCCGACGCCGAGAAGAACCCGCCCAGCATGCGCGGGCCGAGCCGGATGATCTGCCGGATGTCGCAGCGCAGCAGCATCAGGCCGATCATCGCGTACAAGATGTTGTTCTTCAAGCCCGAATAGGCGCCTGCTGTGGCCTTCAGATCCCACAGCCCGACGGTACACAGCACCATCGTCAACAGGTAGAGCAGAACGATCGCCGGCAAGAACTTGAACAGCTTCCAGTTCGTTTTCTTTTCCAGCATGACGAGCACACCAGCGAAGAAGATCAGCACAGCGATGTAGGTGAAGCCATGGGTGATCACGATTCTCCCCTTCCATGGGTCGAGTCGGTGGCCGAGGGATGGGCCACGGACTGCGTGTCTTGGCAGGGAAGCATAGCGGTCGGCGGCGCTCCTGTCAGCCCATTCCGAAGGACGAGAACGGACGAATTCCCAGCGGTTCAGCCATGCGGGATCGATACTGTTTCTCTGTCCGCGAGAACCGCGCGCGCAGGCGAAGGAGGCACAGGCGATGAGGATCACACGCGTCCGGCTGGGAAGGCTTTCGGCGCCACTACGGGTGCCCTTCACGACGGCCCTGCGATCGGTCACCAGCATCGAGGACGTGGTCGTCCAGGTCTGCACCGACACGGGGGCGGTCGGCTATGGCGAGGCTCCCCCGACCGGCGTCATCACCGGTGACACCACGGGCGCGATCACCGGCGCGATCACCGACCACATCGCGCCCGTCATCATGGGACGCCCCATGGACGATCTCAATACCCTTCTGACACGCGTGAACGCCAGCATCGTCCACAATTCCAGCGCCAAGGCCGCGATCGACATGGCGCTGTGGGATCTGTACGGCCAGCTGCACGGCATTCCCGTGTACCAGTTGCTGGGCGGCGGACGCCGCACGCTCACGACCGACATCACCATCAGCGTGAACGATCCCGACCAGATGGCGGCCGACACGCGCAACGCCATCGAGCGCGGCTACACCTGCCTCAAGACGAAGGTGGGCAAGGACGCCGCCATGGACGTCGCTCGCCTGCGGGCCGTGCGCGCCCAAGCCGGGCCCGATGTCACGATCCGCATCGACGCCAACCAAGGCTGGACGCCGGCGCAGGCCGTCCGCATCCTGGACGCGATGCAGGACGAGGGCCTGGACATCGAGCTGGTCGAGCAGCCGGTCGCCGCGGCCGACCTGACCGGGCTGAAGTTCGTGACCGACCGCTCCCCCGTGCCGGTCATGGCCGACGAGGCCGTGTTCACGCCATCGGACGCGCTGGCCATCATGCAGCAGCACGCGGCCGACCTGGTCAACATCAAGCTGATGAAGTGCGGTGGCCTGTCCAACGCCCTGAAGATCGCCTCGTTCGCCGAGATCTACGGCGTCGAGTGCATGATCGGCTGCATGCTGGAGGCCAAGATCGCCGTCAACGCGGCCGTCCACCTGGCCTGCGCCCGGTCGGTCATCACCAAGGTCGATCTGGACGGCCCGGTGCTGTGCACGCACGACCCCGTGCACGGGGGCGCCGTCTTCGACGAGCAGGCCATCACGGTCAGCGACGCCCCGGGCCTGGGTATTGCGGGCGTGGACGACGACGTCGTCTTCACCGACTGCTGAGCCGGGCGCCCATCACGTGAGACACCGGCCGGCGAGCGCCCATCGCCCGGTGACAATGNCATCCATGAAGACCTCCTTGACCTGGAGAGAGTTTGGCATCGTCACCGGCGCGGGCGGCGCGCTCTTCATGATGGCCAGCTTCGGCATCGCCTGGTCGTTTTGGATGAGCACCGGTTGGACGACGCCGGTGACCGTGGCACTGGCCGTCGTCTTCATCGCGTGCGCAATCGTCTTCTACACCTACGGCGCGCGCACCATGCGCGCATTGCGAGCCTGGCGCAAGGCCCACGCGGGCGAGCCGATTCCGGACGACGCCGTGGAAGCCGGCAAGCGATCCCGCCGCAACTTCGGCATTCTCTTCGGCACCGAACTGCTCTTCATGGCCATCGCATCGTCGCATGCAACGTCGCCGACGCCCCCGACTACATCACCCCTCTGATCGTGCTGATCATGGGCGCGCACTTCATCCCCTTCGCCTGGNCGTTCAAGCGCCGCTTCGATTACGTGCCCGGCATCATCGCAATGGCGGCCGGCATCGTCGGCATCGTCGCGATCGCCCAGGGGCCGACTTCGCCTACACAACGGCCATGGTGAGTCTGGTCGCCGCGGTGTGCGTGATCGGATACGGCTTCTACGACATCTGGGTGATCCGCCAGATAACCGCGGAATAAGCCTTTTTCGCGCATGGCTTTCACGCGTTGCCACCAGATACCACACAGCGATTTCGCTCGCAGCGCCCCCCGCCGGGGTTTTTCGATCTTCGTTTCTGGAAGACTCCGTCCCATGACGACCTCCTTGACATGGAAGCAATCCCGAACCCTTTCCAGCGCGAGCCTGGCGCTGTTCCTGATGACCGGTTTCGG
>WRGV01000208.1 GCA_009787035.1 Propionibacteriaceae bacterium
CCCCCCGCAGGATCCAACGGCTACACGGGCACACCCGCACCCGGCATGCCCGTCGCCTCCACCCCGCCCGTCTACCCCGGCGCAGGATCCAACGGGTACATGGGTACACCCGCACCCGGCGGCTACAACCCCTCCGCCATGACCGTCGGCCCCAAGACCGCCGACGGCGTGCCCCTCGCCGGATGGTGGTGGCGCGTGCTCGCGAGCCTCGTCGACAGTGCGATCCTCGGTATCGTCTACGGCGCGATCCTGATCCCCACCCTCTTCCGCAGCATGCTGAATGCCACGACCAGCGACACCGACACCACGACTCTCTTCAGCCAGATCGGGACCGATGAGGCCAAGTTCTCGCTGCTGTTCGCGGTGATCATGCTCGTCTATGCGCTCATCATGCTGTGCTGGAAGGGGGCCACACTCGGCCAGCTGATCTGCCGACTGCGCGTGGTTCCCATCGGCCAGGGCCAGCGCCAGGGCGGCTTGCCTGTCGCCAAGGCACTGTCCCGCGTGATCGCCTACTTCGTGCTGTGCAACGGGCTGGGAGCGATGTTCCTCCTGGTCGGCGCCACGGGACTGTCCGGCGTATGGAGTTTGGTGGGCCTGCTCGACGTCCTGTGGGCCCTGTGGGATCCGAAGAAGCAGACGCTGCACGACAAGATCGCCAGCACCCAGGTGATCCGCCTGCCCTAGGGAAACGCTGATACTCGCACGCCTCGGCGGGGGCGCACCGGTCGGTCGCACACCGATCCTGCGCCCCAGCCCCGGCGGCGACGGACGGACGCTGGTCTCATGTCAGGCACGGGNACTTCCCGCACACCGGGACGTTGTGCCCCTAGACTGAACCCCGTGAGTGAGAACAATGTGAACAACGACCCCTGGGCACGCGCGGAACCCGACGCCGCCCCCACCGTCCCGGCACAGCCCGTCACGCCCCCCACCGGCTGGTACCCCGACCCCGCCGACGCCCAGCGCCAGCGCTACTGGGACGGCACCAACTGGACCGCCGAAACCCGCCCGCTCAACCCCGAACCCGCCGCACCACAACCCATCTATCCGACCACACCCGCCTACGGCCAGAACACGCCCGGCTACCCCGCACAAGCCCCCGCCGCACAACCGCCTTACGGCACCCCTGCATCCGGCGCCTACNGCGCCCCCACACAGCCGTCCATCCCCACCGCACCCGCCTACCCGGCCGCCAACCCCGCCCCCTGGAACACCACACCCGGCACGCCCGTCGCACCTCCCGTCGCCTCCGCACCGCCCGTCTACCCCGCCGCAGGCCCCAACGGCTACATGGGCACCCCCGCACCCGGCGGCTACGACCCCTACGCCAGGATCTACGGCCCCAAGACCGCCGACGGCGTCCCCCTGGCCGGATGGTGGTGGCGCGTCCTGGCGACCATTGTCGACAACATCATCATCAGCATCGTCGCCGGCCAGATCATCAACCGGCTGCTGTTCGACAGCACGTCCACCACGAACTCCATGACGGCGTGGGCGCAGAGCCTGCAGACCCAGGCGATAAACGCGACCAGCATGCCGTCGCTGACGCCGCCCGTCGACGTCGTGCGGAACCTGGCGGGCCCCGGTCTGGTGCAGGTGCTCATCCTGGTCATCTACTCGTTCATCATGCTGTGGAAGGCCGGGGGCACCGTCGGGCAGCTCGCCTGCCGCCTGCGCGTCGTCCCGGTCGGCCAGGGCATGAGCCAGCACGGCCTGCCCGTCGGCCAGGCGCTGGGCCGCGCGCTCGCCTACGGCATGCTGAGCACCGGCCTGTGGTACCTGCTCTGGCTCGCCGCGCCGTCCACGTTCTGGCTCGGGGTCACGCTCATGACGATCGTCTTCCTGCTGTGCGTGCTGTGGGCCGCGTGGGACTCGAAGAAGCAGGCGTGGCATGACAAGATCGCGCACACCCAGGTGATCCGGCTGCCGTAACCCGACGTGCGTCGGCAACCGTCCGTCCACTAGGCTTGGGGCGCACGAAAAGCGATCCCCAAGGAGGTGGACCGGCATGGCCCTGGCCGACTCGGTCTTGCAGGAACTGGCACAGCTGTACGGCATCTCGACGGAATACTGGGACTGGCAGGGCCAGCACCGCGACGTATCCACCGACACGGTCATCGCCGTGCTGGCCGCGATGGGCGTGGACGCCCGCAGCGACGCGTCCCGGCAGCAGGCCATCCAGGACCGCCGCGACCAGCCGTGGCGGCGCATGCTGCCCGCCTGTGTGGTTATGCGGGCCGGCGCCCCGGGCTTCGTCAACGCGCACGTGCCCGCGGGGCATCCGGCGCACCTGCGCATCCTGTTGGAGGACGGACGCATCTGGCTCGGCGACCAGGTCGACAACTGGGAGCCCGACCGGCCCATCGATGGCACGATGCTCGGCGAGGCGACATTCCGCCTGCCCGCCGAGCTGCCGCTGGGCTATCACACGCTGGTCTGCGAGTCGGACGACGCCAGCGCGCAGGCCACGCTGATCGTCACCCCGGCCTTCCTCGGCCTGCCCGAGCGCGTCGGCGACGCGCGCATCTGGGGCTACCAGGCGCAGCTGTACTCGGTGCGCTCGCAGGGCTCGTGGGGCATCGGCGACCTGCAAGACCTGGCCGACCTGGCCGTCTGGTCGGCCACACAGCAGCACGCCGACTACATCCTGATCAACCCGCTGCACGCCGCGCAGCCCGAGCCCCCGATGGAGCCCTCGCCGTATCTGCCGTGCTCGCGCCGCTTCGTCAACCCGATCTACATCCGCCCCGAGTCGATTCCCGAGTACGCGGGCCTGGACGCCACGACGCGGCGCTCCATCAGGGCCCTGCGCACCAAGCTCGACAAGGCGCTGGCAAACACCGACGGCATCGACCGCGACGCCTGCTGGGCCGCCAAGCGCGCCGCGCTGCGCCTGATCCACGACGCCGGACTTCCCCCGGCCCGGGCGATGGCGTTCGACGCGTACCGGCGCCGCGAGGGCGACCACCTGCGCGACTTCGCCGTCTGGACGGTGCTGTGCGCCCACTTCGGGCACGACTTCCACACCTGGGCGGCGGGCTACCGGCATCCGTCCGGACGCTCGGTGCCGGGCTTTATCGCCCAACACGGCGACGAGATCGAGTTCGTCGAATGGCAGCAGTGGATCGCCAGCGAGCAGCAGGCCGGCGCGCAGGAGGCCGCGCGCGAGGCGGGCATGCGCGTCGGCATCGTCACCGATCTGGCCGTCGGCGTGCGCACCGACGGCGCCGACCCGTGGGTGCTCGACGACATCTACGCCCCGGGCGTGCTCGTGGGCGCTCCGCCGGACGGCTACAACCAGCTGGGACAGGATTGGACGCAGCCGCCCTGGCTGCCCGATCGCCTGGCCGACGTCGGCTACGCACCCTTCCGCGACATGGTGCGCGCGGCGCTGTCGCACGCCGGCGGGCTGCGTATCGACCACATCCTGGGCATGTTCCGCCTGTGGTGGACGCCCGTGGGGCTCACGCCCGACCACGGCTGCTACGTGGGCTACGACCACGAGGCGATGATCGGCATCATCGCGCTGGAGGCGCACCGCGCGCAGGCCATGGTGGTCGGCGAGGACCTGGGCACCGTGCAGCCGTGGGTGCGCGACTACCTGGCCGGGCGGGGCATCCTGGGCACGTCGGTGCTGTGGTTCGAGTACTACGACGACGGCACGCCGCGGCGCCCGCAGCAGTGGCGCGAGCTGTGCATGGCGTCGGTGACGACGCACGACCTGCCGCCATCGGCCGGCTACCTGGCGTTCGACCACGTGCGGCTGCGCGACCGGCTCGGCCTGCTGACCATTCCGCTGGACGAGCAGATGGCCCAGGCCGAGGCCGAGCAGGCCGACTGGATGGACTGGCTGGCCGACACCGGCGGCCTGGTCGCCGCGGACGAATGCGGCGCGGACGACGACGTCGAGGCCGAGGTGCTGGCGCTGCACCGCGCGCTCACCTGGTCGCCCAGCCGCGTCCTCAACGTGGCGTTGGTCGACGCTGTCGGCGAACGCCGCACGCAGAATCAGCCCGGCACGATCGACGAGTACCCCGACTGGCGCGTGCCGCTGGCCGGGGCCGACGGCGTGCTGCTGCACCTGGAGGATGTCTACGCCATGGCCCGCCCCATGCGCCTGGCCGCCGTGGTGAACGGGGACGAGCAGCCGTCCGCCCCCTGGAGCGCCTCGGCCTGACACTCTCTGGCCGCGGCGCCATGCTTGCGGCGGGCACGCTGGCCGTCCAGCCCGCACATCGGTCGCCATCATCGGACGTTCCGGGGTCGGCAAGACCACGCTGCTGACGCTGCTCGGCCTGATGAGCCGACCCGACACCATCGCGCTGTCGGACGGCTCCGGCTGGGCTGCGT